>NZ_CABTJS010000083.1:0-22695 GCF_902485085.1 uncultured Kluyvera sp. | reverse complement strand
TAAGCACGAATAGAACCGTCTTCATTCTGGATAATAAAACTCAGCCGGTAATCACCCTTGAGTGTCAGGTTTCCGGTCATCGTGTCGCCATTTTTATCAACGGCATTAGCAGCTTTATCGACCGTGGGTTTTAAACCGATATTCTGGACAAACAACGGCGGATTCGGAATATCAGCGCCGTTCCGGTCTTTTGCCAGCCTCGCATTCGCATTATCCATCGCAATTTTGACAGCTTTCGGTGTTGCGGCCTCAGCTTCACTGGTACTGTCTGCCGCACTACTCAGCCTCACAATGCCTTTTTGCGCTGTGCTCGCGTCCTGAGCGGTATATTTAGCATTAGCAAGGTCATACGCCGCTTTAACCGCTTTCGGCGTCGCCGCAAGCACCTCAGACGCGCTGTCTGTTGCGCTACTGAGTTGAGTAAAGCCTTTTTCTTTCAGTGTGGCGTCAGGATGTCGACGTGACTTCTCATGTTCCGCAATCCTGTCATCAACATATTCCTGCGTCGCCATTACCATTGTCGAATCAATGGATAATTCAACTGAGGCAATACTGCTGACAATAATGACCATGCGACATGTCTGCGCACGGCCTGAGCCCTCGGCAAGTTCTGGCTTGTAGCTTTCTGCCATATTGGCAACAGCAATGAGAGTGCCCTCGTCATCATAAAGACCCAACTCGCGCATCCAGAATCCTCCCACCTCGGGCGGAATAACCAGCTCGGCTACAATGTAATTGCTGTTCCGGTTGTCCTGGCTGATTTTATTCAGGGCATGGCGCCAGACCTCATTCACGAGCTGCACCTGACCGGCGTCCGGCACTGGCAGTTTTCCGCCTCCGTCACCAACGGCCATCACGGTGATATTCACTTTTTTACCACCCGGCACAGTAGCCGCTGCCAGTTTTTCGGCTCCGGCAGTGGTGATAATAGTTTTAAATTTCGTGCTCATTATTCCTCACTTATCCGGGGTAAACTGTAATAATGTCGCCGTCACAGCTCACACCACCTGTATACATATAACCGGGAATATCCTGGATAATATTCAGGCCAATCAAATGACGGCTCGCAGGTTTCGCATCAGCAATCAACCGCTCCATTTCTAAATACATTTCTTCGGTAATACCGCTTTCCAGCACACCGATATCAAGACGAAACGTTCCCGCCGGGTCACCTGTCTCCCACCATTCCGTAACGTTGATTATGTATCCGAGCGGCTCAATAACTCGCCTGACAGCGCCTATCGTGCCTTTGTGGCAGTGAATGAAATACGCGCTGCGAATAACATCGCGCTTTGTTTTTTCCGGCCAGTTCTCATCCCAGCGGTCAACGGAAAACGCCCACGCCAGCCACGGCAAAAGATTTGCAGGACAGGTGTCAGGACTCCACAGGCGGCGTAACGGAACAGGTGTATTTTCAATATCTGCGCAGGCTCTGGCAGCAGCCACCTCAAGAGGTGATGACCCTACAGGTAACAGGCGGACATCACTCATCGGAGCCACCAATCACTATCTGATAGTCTGTGCAAAAAGATGCCTGCGTTTTATCAAGCACAATGTCGGCCACAGGTGCAGCCAGTTCGACACGTTGCACCCCCTCAACATGCAACGCGGCATAAATTGCTGACAGGCGAATATCCCGCCCCAACCTGTGCTGTGCACTGATATAAGCTTTGAGCTTCGCCTCAGCCGCCGCACGAATCGGCTCATTTTCCGGCCCCGGATAAACGAAAAGTGTTGCGCGTATCTGGTAGTCAATAATCTGAGCTGACTGCACTGTAACCCGGTCAGCAACCGGCCTCACGTCCTCAGCATTCAGCGCATTGCGCACGATGCTCTGAAGCTCATCAGACGCCGCACCGTTATTCTCACGCGAAAGCACAGATATCGTGACACATGCTGGGGAAGGGCTGATAACAGAAATATCTGCGACACGCCCGTCAGCACTGCGGCCATGAAATTCATAAGCTCCGGTGGATCCCGCAACGCTCATCCCTTCAAATGCCTGCTGTATACGCAGACGAAAATCGGCATCAAGCTCCATTTCAGCGGGGGTCGGGGGGATGGTGGTGTCATCAGCAGGCCTGACGACCAGGCGCTCAACATTGAAATTCGCCCCGAGATTATCGAGGTCGCTATCTCTGGCATAAGCCAGCATGCCTGCGCGAGCAGCTTCATTAACACGCTGACGCCAGATAACCTCACGGTAGGCGTTTTCCTGCAGCAATTTAACAATTGGTTCAGACTCAAGTGCGAGCGTCCGGGCTACAGCTTCCTGCTGGTCTTCGGGGTATAGCGAAATTAGCGTCGCAATGCGTTCCGCAAGGATGGTTTCAAAATCCAGTTCCTCAACCACATCGGGAACGGGTAACAGGCTCAGGTCAACAGTTGCCATAGTGATTTAACTCAGTGAAACAGTGGTTGAAACTGACGCACCCGTATCGGTACGCATCCCGGTAATATCGACATACATCTCGCCAGCATCACCAGTCTCAAAGCTGATGGATGTAAGCCTGATACGCGGCTCCCACTTCTGGATGGCCGAATAGCACGCCACCATGATTTGCAGCCTGAGCGCCGGGTTTTGCGGCATATCAATCAGCGCAGACAGGAGCGAGCCATATTCACGACGCATCACCCGCGAGCCGACCGGCGTCAGCAGAATGTCGCGCATGCTCTGGCTGATGTGTTCAGTGTCACTGATACCGAGACCGGTGTTGCGGTTCATCCCCATATAGCGCGCCGTCATTTGGTGTCCTCCGTCCAGGCACCGCCTCTTTGCACACCACCGTGACCGTGGTCGTCGAGCTGCACACCGTTTGATTTAAATGTGCCGCCGTTGTGGACAATGTCGCCTCTCATCTCCCCGCCTTTCTGCACCTCAAGCGTTGCCGTCGTCAGTTTGTTGGTGCATACCACCTCCGGGGTGTCGAGGGTGATGCGGGTTTCTGCTTTCACCAGCACCACAGGCACAGTGGCCGTGATGGATTCCGACGCGGTCACGTCAGCAGTTTTGATGCCTCTGACCGTCAGTGCACTGGTCTCCGGCTCGTACTCAATGACCGCGCCATCAGGAAAAACCACATGCCACGCATCCGCCGAGGCAGACGGAGCGGGGTTATCGTCGGAGAAAATCCCCGGCAGCACGAAAGCGGTATCAAGCTCGCCACCGATTGCCAGCAGCAGCACCTGCTCACCGAGCGAGGGAGCCCACCATGTGCGCGAACGACCGGCGCGGGTGGTCAGCCAGTTCAGCCATGTCGTCTGGATCCCGCCGCTTTGTACGCGGCACAGCCCCTGCACGGTATCGACCTCCGTCACCACACCTGAGCGGATGAGGTTACGAATCGCACGCGCGAGCTCCTGTATCGTGGATAACGTATTCATAGTGCAAGAATGCCTCTGGTCTTTAGCCGCGCCAAATCACGCGCCTCCGGTGGTGGTTCACACAATATTTATTTGCCGAGGTGGCTGATAATGACGTCTTCAATCATTTGCTCATCGTCGCGGGTGAAACCGAGCAACGGGCGCGCCTCGTACTGCACATCCCGGCTGTTGCGGTTTGGGCGGTCTTTGAGGCCGTACTGATGCACCCGCGCCATGCGCTGCACCTTGCCGGTAAACTCCACCACCGCCGCACTATCGCTGCCTTTGGCTTTCATAAAGCGACTGGTGCGCAGTTTGGCGAACATTTCGCGCTTAATGCGGCCTTTCTTGCTCCGTACCGGCTGGCGCTTTCGTGCGGCATACGGGGTGCCGTCGGGTGCCTGCTGGCGCTTGATGCGCTGCTGCTGACTGGTACGCAGCTTTTTCGCAATCTCAGCCGCCATTTTGCGACGTGCCGCCGGTGACAGGCTGGCAATCAGACCGGCGAGGCGCTCCTGCAGCGCGGTTAATTCACTCATCCCACTGGCTCACTAATTCACCGTTTGCATACATAGCAACCGGGCGCTTCACCAGCTCAGGCAGTGGCGGTTCTGGTGCATAACTGACATGCAGCGCGCCCCCGACCTCTTTGACGAGCGTGCGCTCGGTGAGCCTCAGGCTGATACTGATATCGAGCGAATCGTCGTTATTGATATCAATAATCCAGGTGAATCCTTTTTCCCGCCCGTCGTCGGTGGTCATAATGTCCGGCTGATGTTCACGCAGCCATGCCTGCACCGGCACGAATATCAAATCGAGGTCGCCAGTAAAGTCGGTCACCACCACGTTAAGCACATACACCTTTTCAAACGACAGCGAGCTCGCCAGTCGGGAATCGGTATGGCCGTTGTCGGCAAACAGGCGTAGCATATCGGGGTTATTTCGGAGCTGCGGCACGGCGTTAATCAGCGCTTTGCGCAGGCTTTTGTGCTTCTGCATCGAGTTCATCCTGACAGTGTTTGACGGTTTTAACCTGCAGCGCGCAGGCGGTCAGCGCGCCCTCAAGGCGGCGGATATCCGCGCTCAGGTCGCCATTGGTTTTCGGGTCACTTCCCGGCATCGGGCAAAGGCTCACCCTCGGGCATCCGCTGACCACAATCACCGGCGCTGGCGCAGGCGGTGCGGGTGTGCAGCCGACGCACCACATCAGGCAGAGCAGCGTTATACCAGCGGCGAAAGGCTTCATTTTCATTAAGTAACCTCGTTATCGTCTGCTCGCGGCGGCTGGCTTCCTCGCTAGCCTTTTCGAGCTGTTCACGCAGTGCCACCTGCGCAGATTCATTACGTCTGGCAAGCTGACCGGCAACACTGAGCTGATTTTTCAACATGCCAATCGTCGTCTTTTGTTCGCTCGCGACGCGGTTTGCTGTCTCAAAGGAGCGGGATAAATTACCGTTCTCATGGCGCAACCACAGCAGCCCAAGCACAGCCAGCACCAGCGCGGAGGCCAGAAACATCACAATGACTCTGGACACAGACCAGCCCCCTCAATGCGCTGGCGGTAGGTCTCGCGAACGGCCTTAAAGGTCAGCATACAAATCAGGTAAATCAGAGCCGTAAGGATCCAGCCAGCCCCAAGCAGACAGCCCGTGGTAACAGAGAAAATAATGAGAGACCATGCCCGACGCCCCTGAGAGGGCTTACGGCAAAAGACGGCGCGAAATACTTTCATCAGGTCTGGATTGACGGGAATATTTTTGCCCGTATTTCGCAGCCAGTGCTCATAGGCGACCACACCGGCGACGCTCGCCGTAATGCAGATGAAACTGCCAAACAGCGCCCACGCGGCAACAAAGTTGACGGCGGCGCTTTGCGGCGATGCCAGCCCCCAAAGCAGCAACAGTGCCAGCAGGGCATCGAACATCAGGGAACGTAAATATTTTTTCATTGGGTTACTCCTTTCATGCAATACGCCAGTTCCCGCGTGCGGCGGTTTTCCAGCCCTTTGTTTTTAGTGCCATTGACGTACACCCAGCGGGTAAGCTGGTCGCATGCCTGCCACCACTGATGACGCTTGATGTAAGAGACCAGCGTCGAGCGACAGGCCGCGCCGGTGCCGACGTTAAAAGAGAAACTGACCAGCGCGTCGTAAACAGGTTGCGGCATGGTGACCGGCACGCAGACCGCGAGACGGCGCTCGGTATTAAGCACGTCGGCGACCAGATTTGCCGCCGCTTCGCGCTCGGTGATATCACGTTTCGGTACCACCCCGGCAGTGTGGCCGATGCCTGACGTCCACACGCCCGCGCTACACTGGTAAGGTGTCAGGCGACACCCTTCGAGGTCGGCAATCAGCGCCAGACCATCAGGCGAGGTATTCAGCAGACGAAAATCAGGCATCAGTGCCGCCAGCGCCAGCACTGCGGCCACACTGCAACGTTTAACGATTGAGCTCACGGGTCACCCCTTTGTCGATTCCCATTTCGGTCAGGTAACGAAAGGTTTTGCGCCGGTACCAGAAATTCACCGCCGCCGTAAAAATGGCGCACAGACTACCCACATACAGCGCCAGCTTTTCGGGCGACATTGCCCCGAAATACGCCAGACCCACGGCCAGCCAGTAGGCGATAAACGTGGTGATTTTTTCCATACTCAGTCCCATAGGTTCAGGGTCTCCGCCGTGGGTGAGGTTTCAACGTCGGGCAGGTCAATCGCCGTGCCATGCGGCAGAATGACGCCCAGCTCAGACAGACCGGGATTAGCCTGCAGCACCGTCTCGACCACACCCTCAGTGCGCCCGTAATACCGGGCGCAAAGCGCGTCGAGGGTGTCGCCCTGCATCGCGTAGACTTTCATCAGAGCTGACCCACGATGCAGCGCGGTTTATCCTGCAGGCGCGAGACCGACCAGCGCATATCCCGCCACAGGTCATCAATGGTGGTTTCGACGCTGTCGGCTTTTTTGTCACCCTTGCCGGTGGCCTCAACCCCGCGATAACGCTCATACAGGGTGGCGGTCGCCATCGCCGTCACGGCGCTGAGGTAGTGGAAAACGCGCACATTCTCGCCGTCGATTTCCTCGGCGTCAGGCACGTCGGCCAGTTGCTTAAACCCTGCAGCAATCTGGCGCAGCCGATAGTCGTAAAGCTCCGCATTGGTTTCCGCCATGCCGGTCTTGATGGCGTTGCGCAGGCGCGCATCGGAAACCGTCTGCTCAAGGCGCATCAACTCGCGCACCCGCTTCGGATCCACGTCAGGGAAAAAGAACGTGTTTTTAATCACTGCGTCGCCCGTCTCCGGTGCGGGAATCACCACGCCCGGTACGTCCTGCGGTTCGTCGGGCTGATTCAGTATTACTGTCGTCATGACAACCTCATTAGGTTGGGCGGTGGACGCCGATCGCCGTCAGGGTCAAAACCCGCTTTGACCGGCGTGCCGCCCGGCTCGGGGAGCGTTCAGTTAACCGGCGGTTTTTACCGCCTTTGGTGGACGCCCGCGCTTTGCCGCCGGTTTGGTGGCAGGTTTGCGCGTGCGCGGTTTAGTCGTTTTACGGGGCGCGACCTTGGGCTTAGGCTTCAATGCGCGCTCCAGCCGCTCAATCTCTTTGCGTACACCGGCATTGCGGTCGAGTTGCATCGCGCGCTGAAACTGCGCCAGCGCGTCGGCGTTCTTACCGGTATCGCGCAGGGTCAGGCCAGTCACCTTATGCAGACGGGCGCGCACCATATCGGGAACGTCAGCGCCGTCGGTCAGGCTGAGGGTGGTCAGCAGTAATGCAAGGTCGACAGGCTCACCGGCATCGCGCAGGCGCAGCGCGGCAAGTGCCACCTCCTCAACCAGCATGTAAGGCGTGGTGCGACGATGGTCTGAGGTGAGGCCGTATTTCAGCGCGTAGGGCGCAATCTCCAGCGCGCCAGCAACGTCACCGGCATCGAGACGCCACAGCATGACGGTCATCAGGATGTCATCCTGTGCGCCACGGCCATCAGCCAGCACACCGGCGACCCACGGTGCATAGAACGGCAGCAGCTCGCGCTTTTTAGCGGCTTTCAGTTCGTTTGAACGGATGGTTTTCAACGTGCGGCGGTCATCGGCCAGCTTTACCAGCATCTGCTCGTAGGCGGTTGCGTGGCGCAGCGGGGCTTGTTCCCGCTGCGCGGCTTGAGAGGCCGAGACCCGCATCATGTGACGCTGTGCGGGACTCGTCATGGGTTTACTCTCCGCCTTCCGGTGCTTCTGGTGCGGTGAAATCGCCCAGGGTGATGTTTTCCAGCAGGCACCCGGCGGCATACGCCTCGACCACATAGTCGATGTTCATCGACTCGTAGTTTTCCACGCGGTCTTTTTTCGGGTTCTCATCAATGCTGCGGCGGTGGCTCTCATCCATGAAGTAGATAGAGAGGTTTTCCAGCGTGGTCACGAATACCGCATTCGCAGGGAAGTACGGCACGCGAACGGCTGGCAGGTTGCCGATGCGCTTCTGGCTGATGATGATATCCGCCGCCAGCGACTCGGTATTTTCCTGCTGTTTGTTGACCAGCGGGAAATATTTGTCGGCCAGCAGCTTACGGCCAACGATGGCAACGAGTTTCGGGTCATCCTGATAAATCTCGTCAATCAGGGTGTTGGTACCGTCCATCACCAGCGCGTCGAGGTTCTCATAGTCGCCGTTTTTGCCAACGCGAATCACGTCAGAAATAACGGTGCCGTCCTCAGCGGTGATTTTGCTCATCACGCGCGCCGGGGCTTCGTTGCGGTACTTCTGCAGCCAGCCGACGGTCACATCCTGCAGCATCGGGTTTTTGCTGCGGTCTGAGGTATCAGCGCGGGTGGTACCGTTGAATCCGGCCATGATGAAATCCAGTGCCTGACGCTGGACAATGGCGTCGCGGATGCGGCGCTGGAAGTCCTGAAAACGCGCCCACAGGTCGAGGCGTTTATAGGTCAGGTGGAAATCAAAGTTAATCTGATTGCACTCGTACTTGTTGGACTCAAGCGCGGTGAAATCTGCGGTCTGGCGCTCTTTGTCGCCCGAGGTATCGGTCGTGCTGGCGATGGTGCCGGTCACACCGACGCCGATTTTCTCGCCCTTCATTTCTGCGACCGGCAGAATGTTAATCATCTGCAGAAACGCGGATGACGCCTGCACGGTGTTCATCAGCGTTTGCGTAACGGACGGCTCGACGGTGAATTTTTTACTGACGTCATCAACGCTGATGCCGTTCAGTTTGGCGAGCTGGGTCAGATAGGCATTGAACTTAAAACGGGTTTCCTGACGCATAGTATTTCCTGTTTGAATTAATCGGTTAGTCACAGCATCGGGCGGGGTTACCGCCCGGTTTCGGTCTGCGGTTTATCAGCAGTCGGTCAGCAGCTCATCACCGCCACCGCCGCTGGCTTTTGTGCGTCGCGGCTGGCTGAAACTTTCGGTTTTGTCGAGGGTGGTTTTCAGGGCGGAAAATGCCTGGCTGGTTTCGTCAACCTTGCCGGTCAGTTCCTGTTTGAAAGTGGCAAACGCGGTTTCCATATCGGAAATGCGCTTATCCTGCGCGGTCAGATTGGTCTGCACATGCTCGCTGACGGTGGTCACCGCTTCATGCACATCATTCAGGCGCGCATCGTCGCTGACCTGCTTACGGCTGAAAATGGCTTTCACCTTATCTGCCAGGCTGTTTAGCACCGTGTCGGGAACGTCTTCAAATTCCAGTTCGGCCAGCGTGGCAGCGGAAAAGACGTTTTCAGGGTTGGCCTTAAAGCGCTGCAGAGGGTTGTGCTTCGCGTTGCGGCAGAATTCGAGGTATTCGGTGCCGAGGCTTGCCGGGTCATCGGTCACAGCCAGACCAACGAGATAGCATTTGCCGGTATTGGCAAAATTCGGCTGAATTTCCATTGAGGTGTAGACCTTCTGCAATTTTTTATTCATTGCAATCAGGTCATCGGTCGGGGTGATTTTAGCGAACAACGCCCATTTGCCGTTAAGCGCAGAGTCGTCGTCAATCTTCTCGGCTTTCAGCTCAACCACATCACCCAGGCGCTTAAAGTCGCCGTCGGGAAAGAGACCGCGAATATGCTCAAGGTTGATGCGGCAACCATATACGCGCGGGTCAAACGACTCAGCCATTTCCTGAATATCGTTACCGCTGATAATGCGCCCGTCGCAGGTATCACCCTCGACGCCGATGCGAAAGAATTTTGAGACTTTTTTTGCCATTGTCAGGAGTCCTGAGGTTGGGGTTACTGGTCACCGCCAGTTTCCAGACTCAGGACACACCAGACCACCAATGACGACTGGATAACCGCCCACACAACAGCACCTTATCGAATCACTGACGGCCATTAAGTAGCCTTGCCCTGAATCCACTACGGCGAGGCATCAATGACCATTTCCACCGATACAACCTTGTTGCATGACCCGCGACGGCAGGCATCGCTGCTTTACTGGCAGGGTTTTTCCGTGCCACAGATTGCCGAAATGCTGCAGGTCAAGCGCCCGACCGTGCAGAGCTGGAAGCAGCGCGACGGCTGGGACGGCATCGCACCGATTTCCCGCGTCGAAAGCAGCCTTGAGGCGCGCCTGATTCAGCTCATCGCCAAGCAGCAAAAGTCAGGCGGCGACTTCAAAGAGATTGACCTGCTCGGTCGGCAGATTGAGCGACTGGCGCGCGTTAACCGCTACAGCCAGACCGGCAACGAGGTCGACCTAAACCCCAATGTCGCCAACCGCAACAAAGGCGAGCGTAAAAAGCCAAAAAAGAACTTTTTCAGCGACGAGGCTGTCGGGAAGCTGGAGGAACTATTTTTCGACCAGTCTTTCGAGTACCAGTTGCAGTGGTACCGCGCAGGACTGGCGCACCGCATTCGCGACATTCTCAAATCCCGCCAGATTGGCGCGACGTTCTATTTCTCCCGCGAGGCACTGCTGCGCGCACTCAAGACCGGCCATAACCAGATTTTTCTGTCGGCCAGCAAAACGCAGGCTTACGTGTTCCGCGAATACATCATCCAGTTTGCGCGACTGGTTGACGTCGACCTGACCGGTGACCCGATTGTCATCGGCAACAACGGCGCAAAACTGATTTTTCTCGGTACCAATTCCAACACCGCGCAGAGCCATAACGGCGACCTGTATGTCGATGAAATATTCTGGATCCCAAATTTTCAGAAGCTGCGCAAAGTCGCATCTGGCATGGCCTCGCAGAAGCACCTGCGCTCAACCTACTTTTCGACACCCTCCACGCTGGCACACGGCGCCTATCCCTTCTGGTCTGGCGAGCTGTTCAACAAGGGGCGCAGTCGTATTGCCGACCGCATCGAAATCGACATCAGTCACAGCGCGCTCGCCGGTGGCCGACTCTGCGACGACGGCCAGTGGCGGCAGATTGTCACCATTGAGGACGCCCTTGCCGGTGGCTGCACCCTGTTCGACCTCGACCAGCTCAGGCGCGAAAACAGTGATGAGGACTTTAAGAATCTGTTTATGTGCGAGTTTGTTGACGATAAAGCGTCGGTATTCCCGTTCGAGGAGCTGCAGCGCTGCATGGTCGACGTGATGGAAGAATGGGAGGATTTTGCCCCGTTCGCCGACCATCCGTTCGGCTCGCGTCCGGTCTGGATTGGCTACGACCCGTCACACACCGGCGACAGCGCCGGGTGCGTCGTGCTCGCGCCGCCGGTGGTCTCGGGTGGCAAATTCCGCATGCTGGAGCGTCACCAGTGGAAAGGCATGGACTTTGCCGCGCAGGCAGAGGGCATCCGCAAGCTGACCGAGAAATACAACGTCGAATACATCGGCATTGACGCAACCGGCCTCGGCCTCGGCGTGTTCCAGTTGGTGCGCTCATTCTACCCGGCGGCACGCGGCATCCGTTACACACCTGAAATGAAAACCGCAATGGTGCTCAAGGCGAAAGACACCATTCGCCGTGGTTGTCTGGAGTACGACGCCGGGGCGACCGACGTCACGCAGTCGTTTATGTCGATTCGCAAAACCATGACCAGCAGCGGGCGCAGCGCCACTTATGAGGCCAGCCGCACCGAGGAAGCCAGTCACGCCGATATCGCATGGGCGACCATGCACGCCCTGTTAAATGAACCGCTTTCTGCCGGTAGCGGCATGCAGCCTAAATCTATTCTGGAGTTCAACTAAAATGGGTAAACAAAAATCCCGTAAAGCCGCTGCGCAGAAGGCCAGCAAGCCACAACAACTGACCGCCAGCGCACTGCCCAAAACGACAGCGTTCACTTTCGGCGAGCCGGTGCCGGTACTCGATAAGCGCGACATTCTGGACTACGTCGAGTGCATCAGTAACGGCAAATGGTACGAGCCACCGGTCAGCTTCTCCGGACTGGCAAAGAGCCTGCGCTCTGCCGTGCATCACAGCTCGCCGATTTACGTTAAACGCAACGTGCTCGCCAGCACCTACATTCCACACCCGTTGCTTTCCCGTCAGGATTTCAGCCGCTTTGCGCTCGACTATCTGGTTTTCGGCAACGCCTTTCTTGAGCAGCGCCATAGCGTCACCGGCCAGTTAATTAAGCTGCTGGCTTCACCGGCCAAATACACCCGGCGCGGGGTCGATGATTCGATTTTCTGGTTTGTAGAAAACTTCACTCAGCCGCATGAGTTCGCGCCTGACACCGTGTTTCACCTGCTGGAGCCCGACATTAATCAGGAGATTTACGGTCTGCCGGAATATCTCAGCGCACTTAATTCCGCCTGGCTGAACGAATCGGCTACGCTGTTCCGCCGCAAGTATTATCAGAACGGCGCGCACGCAGGCTACATCATGTATGTGACTGACCCGGCGCAAAGTGCGACCGACGTCGAATCGCTACGCGAGGCGATGCGTAACTCGAAAGGGCTTGGCAACTTTAAGAACCTGTTTTTCTACGCCCCTGGCGGAAAACCGGACGGCATCAAAATCGTGCCACTGAGCGAGGTCGCCACAAAGGATGACTTTTTCAATATCAAAAAAGCCAGTGCCGCCGACCTGATGGATGCGCACCGCGTACCGTTCCAGCTAATGGGCGGCAAGCCCGAGAATATCGGCTCACTAGGTGACGTTGAGAAAGTGGCAAAGGTATTTGTGCGTAACGAGCTGTCGCCCCTACAGGACAGATTCAGAGAAGTAAATGACTGGCTCGGCATGGAGGTCATCAGGTTCAAAGAGTACACCCTCGATAACCCCGATGCTGATACCAAGCCTCAGACCTCAAGAGCAAATGATGTAAAGTGTTGATTATCAAGCATCCTATAGTTAAAATTCATAAATTATTACTAATTTTCTTTAGAGGCGCATGTGAGACATATATCTATAGATATATTAAAAGTTGTGGCGGCATTTTTTGTTGTATTTATACATCTTGACATCCTTAAAGAGCTTAACCCAACAGCGAACCACTTCCTTATCAACGGCATTTTTAGATTATCAGTACCTCTGTTTCTTATAATTACTGGTTATTTTTTCATTAGAATTGAAACTGGGAAGCAGTTCATAAAGTGGCTTTCTAGAATGCTGATTCTATATATCGTATGGTCTATTATATACCTCCCATTCTGGCTCGGCGATACAAAAATGATTACTGCCATAATAAATATATTTAATGGTTATTATGCTTTATGGTATATAATGGGCGTAATTTTGGCTGGATGCCTCCTGTATTTACTGAAAGATAAAAAAACATCCACTTTAGTGCTTTTGTCGATACTGCTTTATATAGTTGGTACCTTGCTTCAGTATGCTGCAAACCTAAACATCTCCAGCGGGATTACATCAAAGGTTCTTGCATTTATCCCCACGCACAGAAACTTCTTATTTGACTGCCTCCCGTTTATGACCATTGGTTTTCTTATTAGGAGAGCTGGCATAAGTAATGTGAAAAATTATGGCTTACCGATTATTGCATTAAGCTTTGTATTGCTAATAATAGAGTCTTATCTTAACCTAAGGTTATTTGGCACAGATAAACAATTAGACATGATGTTTTCATTGTTACTTATTTCTCCATTGTTATTCATTTACATAATGAATATTGATATTCTTGGCAAATACAAGAACCTCTCTTCCTTTGCTACGGCCATTTATCTAGTCCATCCAGCAATAATATTCATTGGTCAGGACTATGTATACGATGATAAATTAAGTGCAATGCGATATCTGTTTGTTATTGGGATGCTAATCCCTGTCTCTTACGCATTGGTTAAACTAAACAGCAAATTAAGATATTTATTATAGGAATAAAGGCGCCCTTTGAGGCGCCTTTATTATACGACCGTTCTAGCAACCGTTTACTCTATTTGCATCCAAATAAAATGTTCTAAGCTTGAGATAAAATCACTGACATTAAATACGGACGAAATATAATTCTTTCTGAGGCTCAGAGTAGTCCGACTTGTTTTAGAATGCCATGACTGGTCTAGCGACCGTGAACTCAACATACATGTAAATTAGTTTAATCGTTGTAGAAACATGATTAGCAGTATGAATCCAGCCACTCCTGTTAAGCCGCTGTCGCTAAGCGGCTTTTCCATACCCCAACACCATCACGCCTCAGGTGCGCCACACGCGCACCATCACACCCGACCACCAACGAACCGACAACAACCATGACAGCGCCATCACTACGCGCTCAGACGATGATTTTTATTATTACGTACCACCGCTGGCGCGCAATGCTTTCCCCGCCACGCCTGGCCGCTTTATGGGTCGGTTTTAATGCAGTTGCATGACCACTCTTGATCCGCGCCAGCTCTGGCGGCGCACGCTCAGAACGGGCAACCCCGGCGCATGCAAAACCATGCACCTGTTGCATGCACGGCTTAAAAACGGGAAATTCGCGGAGAATTGGCATAAAAAAACCGGCTTTAATGGTGCCGGTTTGGGGCGGTCTCAACGGGGCAGGCTAACGCCTCGCGGGGCTCGTTGTTCAACCCCGCCAGCACTGAAAGCGAGTTTCAGCACCGGCGGCGTTTGTTAATGCAACCAGCTATCGTCCTCCCATACCTGCTGCATGATTTCCATTACTCGTTTTTTATCTTCGTCCAGTTTCAAACCACTTAGCTCAACGCCATTTGCGGAGCCTTTGCGAATGCGGATAGCGGTCTTTGGGTAAATAGGTTGAAGATTGCGGTACAGCTCAGCCTCAAGCGCATCCAACGTTGCCTGACTAATTTTTTGCTCTTTATCCAACGTGATATTGATTCTCATAATCTAATCAGCCTTATAAAAAATATCATCTTCGGTTTCGTTATTTTCGCTGTTTGCTAGGTCTGCAATGAGAGTGAGCGCGAGCTTTAAGTCTGATGGCTTGCAGTTTGCAATCAGAGATACCTCGGCAATAAATTGCACACAAGCCCACTTTTGCTGCGTTCGGCTGAAATGTTCGCCAACCATGAAATCCCTCCCATAGGGTTACTGTATATTTATACAGTAGCACGTATTGGCAAAAGATGGGAAGAAAAAAAACGAATAGGTCGATTGCTGTATGTACATGATATGGATACGAATTACTCATGTATTGGTTTTGATGCTTTAGCCATCACCGCAACACGATTAAGGATTTTCCGAGCTTTAGCCTCATGCGATGGCGCTGCGGAAAATATTTCTCCTTTGGCCGTTCCGCGTAGCCATTTGCCATCAAAACAACTTTTACCACCGGCCATCAGTTGCAGGGCTTCGCCCCGGCTGATTGTGATGCCGGTTGTCAGTTGAATCTCGTCGATAGTTTTTTCTATCGCGGGGGTTTGCTCAGGCTTACCGTGAATAAATTTCGCCCTTTTTGGTGGTTTTGGCTTCCTGATTCGTTTTGCTAATTCGCGTTTTTCACGTCGGCTTAGTGGTTTTGTTAAATCCAGCTCTGGTGGCTCGCTTTCGCTCTCCGTACAGTTATTGACAGAACTCCGAGAGGGCGCAGGAGCGCCCTTAACGTCAACGGCCAAATCAACGGCACGCTTCGGTACAATTTTCCACTGCGTTAGCCGGGTTAAAATCGGGGTACCAGCACCGACAGCAGAATCGTACACGCCACGGATGCAGACGGTTTCCTCACCATACTGGTTAAACTCGGCGCGCGGTTCATACAGCGTGCGCACCTGCAAATCATCGCGACGGACAAACGGGCCACCCTGCGCATTAACGTAACCAGCCCAGTCACCGGCGTCAGCGGCATCATGGACGGCGGCAAATTCAACGCTCAGACCGTGCGCGGTCTCGGTATCGGCGAGACGACGCAATTCACGGTAGACCGTCACCGGCGCACCGCCGATAAACTGGAATTGACGGATGTGCCAGCGCGCCGCCCATGCTGATACAGCGGGGGCTGTCTCTTTCAGCAGCTCACCGCTTTCGTCATCGGTTTCACCATCAAGAGCATAGCCGTCGATATTTTTCGAAATGTATTTAGCAACATAGCCGGTAGCGCTGCCTTTTTCCGGGTCAATGGCCTCGGCATGAAAGCGCGCTTTTTTGGCTTTATCGCTTCTCAGTTCGTGGCGGTCTTCCTCCCACGCATAATCACGGATGATGAGGCGCACGCGCTCGACGTCTTCCGGCAACATGAACATAAGCATGTGCCAGTGTGGCGTTCCGTCGTGATGAGGTTCGGCAACACGGATGCCGAAAATGCGGATTTCTTCCCGATGTAACTTGGCACGAATGCGCGCCCAAAGGCCGGTGAGATAACTCTGCGTGTCCGACGGGCTGGCTCCTTTCCATTTGGTGTTACGGTAACCCGCCTTAGTTGTGGCGTGATATTTTGACGGCGCGGTCAGGGTATAAAACTCACCGACATAACCGAGCTCATTGCAGATATTTTCAAACCCACGGATGCGGGTCATCAGCTCGCAGCGACGTATCGCAGGGTTGGCGACCGAGCCATCATATTTTTCAATCAGGCTGATGCGGTTGCCGTCTTCGTCTTCGAGATCCAGCCCCTTGAGAAATTCACGCGTGCGGCGCTTCTGCTCGCGCCAGTCAGTCACGCAGTTTTTACTCGCGTAGGCATGCTTTTTCTTGCTGACGTTGCCAACGGCAATATGCAGGTGTTCGCGCCATGCAGCCGCAATGCGTCGCAAGCGGCCACGCCACCAAACCTCATTAAACATGCGGGTGATAGCAGGGGCGATTTCATCCTCACCGACATATTTCTTTGTCACACGCTCCCAATGCGGCGGGTTAACGTTGAATTGCAGGGCAATAATACCGGCGCGCATGTACCACGTGTACAGCGTTTTAAGCTCGCTAAATCCGGTGTCATCAATGTCGGCCAGTTCAGCACGAATGAAATTAGCGATATCAGCGGCCAACAGGTCAATATCGGCGCGCGACATATCAGGGAGGCGGTTAAATCTGGCGACCATATTGACCATACGTGACGCCAGATATTGCATAAGCTGGGTATCAAAATGACCACCAAAAACAGCGGCTGATACATTGCTGTTGATACCCGCGCACTCGTATTTTTTTGCGACCAGTTCAAGACGCGGCAATGCCTTTTTACAGAAGCTGATTAAAAAGGCATTAGCTCGTTGACTGCCCTGATTTTGCTCCAGCACCGTAGCGGTACGATAAACATCAAAACGCACGCACTCAGGCTGGAGAGAAAGCACCTTTCTCGCATGCAGCAAAGCCGCGAACATACGGTCGCGGCGATACTGTTGGTCATAGGTAAGGTATGGGCTGGCTATTGCCGACCGTGGAGCGTTCCACGGAAACGCGTAAACGACATCAGTCATTAAGCGCCACCGGGCTAATGTCAGAACTACTTTTTACATAAATAATCCAATGTGTTTTGTCGTTCTTTCCAGTGCGCTGGCCAATAGCCGGTGTCTCGTTTGTCAGCGCAAGAATCTGACTAACCGGTATCTGCGTTTCATTCCATTTGAAGATGAGTACGCCGTGTGGGCGTAATACGCGAAAAGCCTCTTTAAATCCGGCTCTTATGTCTGCGCGCCACGTTTTTTTATTCAGTCTACCGTATTTCTTACCCATCCACGCCGACTGCCCGACACGCTCAAGATGTGGCGGGTCAAATACTACGACCGGGAATGACGCATCAGCGAACGGCAGCGCACGAAAATCCGCAATCAGGTCAGGACTGATAACAAGCCGACGCCCGTCACATAAAACATGTTCTTCGGCGCGTATATCGGTAAACACTGCGCGAGTGTCACGCTTATTGAACCAGAACATACGCGAGCCGCAGCACATATCCAGCACGGTAGATTTATCGCTCACGATTTGCCCCCATTGGAAACAATCGCGCTTTGACACAATAAGCCTACCTGCTCAATCTCATGGCTCATGCACTCCAAAGAGCTAATTACTGAATTCTGAATATGGTGATGGATAAGCCCGGAAATAAGCTGTTCAATCTTTGGGTAATATCCGATAGTGTCGAGCCATTCCTCGCCAGCTTTTTTCCCGGATTGAGCGACTTTCTTCTCATTCAGGATGAATTGATATTGGTCGCTGGTAATTACCCATTTATCGCCGACTTCGATACGAATACCCATTTATACGCCCCTGTAATGTTTAGATTTGAGCTCTGCTATTTGCTGACAGGTCACGCAAAATGCCACGCCCGGAATTGCAGCGCGGCGCGCTTCCGGGATTGGTGCGTCACATTCTTCGCAGAAGAAACGAGAGGGCGCAGCGATGCGGCTGCGTGCGGTGTTGATATGGCGTTCGCGGTCTTCCTGCTCACGCTGTTGTGCTAAATCCATTGCGTCTGCCATTAGTGCAGCTCCTGTGATTCGTTCTCAAAGCGTGTGGCTTCACGGCGCAGCAGTTCAGCGGCTTCGGTGCCGTTCATGCCCTCTTTGGTGATATGGATAGCCAGCGCCTCAAGGCGGATGGAAACAGCGAGCGCGCGGTCTTTGCGCTCTTCTTTTTTGGCATCGGTCAGCAATACGGCCAGCGCATCGCTATCGGTGTTAAAACTACGGATTTCGGTATTACGCATAATTTACTCTCCTGATTTCTGGCAATAAGAAGCCCGGCGGGTTTACGCCATTAAATTTCTGTTTGGATTAATTCGGCATAGTTAGCCGTTTGGGAAATAAACTCACCACTGCACGAAAATGATTCATCGCTGTAATAAGCGCCTTTTTCTCGTCAGTAGTCAGCTCACTTAATTCGAGCTCATGACGAGCCGCCGGTATTTTTGCCAGAAAGAAAATAGCGGCCAGCGCCCGATTATTTTCTTCAAATTGTGGGTCACGTTTATCGCGCATATCATCGACAAAACGCTCAACCTCTTTCCAGCTATCGCCCCAATATCTCGCGCGCAATTCAGCCACATGATTGAGACCGGCCAGACGTTCACCCGCTTTTAGCGGAACAGTCGCGGAAACAGCTTCGATAGCCATGATTCCCCCTGCTTTTTGGTGGATAGTCCAGCCAGTAAATCAGCCTGTGAATGGCTCGGGTGCCAGCGCTTTCCGTCCTGACCTGCGATCCAGCCGTGGCCGTAGTGCATGCCGGGACTTTGCTTGACGAGCAGAGACGCGAATGATGGTTCACTTTTCAGCATACGCACCTCAAATCAGACCGAATGACGCGCCAATACCGCTCATGGTATCGACCACGCTCGTCATAGCGGGATTAGTCTGCAGACGCGCATGCAGCGCCAGCGCCGACAACGACAACATGCGAATGCCAGCGTTAACGCTTTCAATCATGTTGTGCTTACGGGCAGAGGTCAGGCGCTCATCAGAGACCGCACCGCTCGCCAGCTCGCCGAGTTCACTCATCGCTCGCATGACATAAGACTGCAATTTGTCTTTAGCCAGCTCATTAACTGGCACGCATGGCAGACAATGAATCTGCGCCAGAAAACCATCAACGAGGGTTGAGTCTTCGGTCAGGTCAGTCAGTAGCCACAATTCAGGCGGCGTGAACTGGTGAGGCTGTTCCGGGTTGAGCTTGTTACGTAACGTCTGGACATTCATACCCGCACGCTCTGCCAGCTTCGCCATGTTGTGACGCTGCGCAAAAGCCCGGCATGCTTCGTCATAGTGGGGATGTTTGGAAATCTGAAAATCAAACATGGTTAAGTTCCCTCTAACTTGCATAATCAAATTCAGTTAAGAGCGGTGCGCTGGTCGATGTAGCGACAGTCAATCGCTTGTTGAGTCAGTTTGTCGCGCCAAGTTTTTACGTTTACGAGGGTGCGGCTTCGTTTACCGGCTTCCTCTTTATTGGAAAAGTCTTTGGTCGGAGCTTTAAGAAGAATGCCCTCATCAAGCCATTGCCAGACCAGACGCTCGCTAACGCCGCGGGTGGCGGCAAAGTCTTTCACTGTCATGGTGTCGGACATAGCAGAGCGAATCATTGTCTGCAGGGCTGGCAGCATTGCTGTAACGATGGCATCAAACTGCGTTGGATCTAACAGCACAGTTTGATTTTGTGAGTTTTGCGAGTCGTGCGTCGAGATTGATTTTGCATCTGACATATCGCATTATCTCCTGTTGTTTGAAATGTAGTGCAGTGGTGTGCATCTTGGTCGATGAACGCCACTATAGATCGTAAAAAGTTATCTGTAAACACCCATAAAATTATCTATAGGGGTTTTTATGAGTTCTGAACTTGATGTTCAGTGGCGTGTTGGTGCAACTAACGGCGTGTTAGAACGCTTGATGTCTGCCTATGGCGTTAAGATGCAAAAAGATTTGGCTGACCTGTTAGGCATAGCCAAACACAGCGTTAGTGGCTGGGTTCAACGCGATGCAATACCGGGCAACGTCATAGTTAGGTGTTGTCTTGACACTGGAGCTGATATCAATTGGCTAGTAAGTGGTAAACTTGCAAATTCGAATTGCGAGCGGATTGGTTGCAAGTTAAAAGGCAAAGAGCTCTATGACGAGATTATGACGAATGGTGGGAAAACCGTTTTGCGTAGAATTCTTGATGCCTACGGCTTTAGCATGCAGAAGGAGTTAGGCGATTTGCTTGGCATTTCCTCAGGCACAATCAGCACATGGGTAAGGCGTGATTTTTTTCCGGGCGATGTAGTCGTTGCATGTGCTCTTGATACTGATGTGTCGCTTGAATGGTTAGCGACTGGTAAGGGGCAAATGCGAGCTAATAGGGAAACGGTCTCATCTGGCCGCACTATTAAAAAGTCGCGGCTTGAATCTGGTGAGCTTAGGGACGCTGGAACGTGGCACCCTGACCCATCAATGATTCCGGCAAGCGCTGAGAATTTAGTCTTTGTTGAAGGGGTAAATTCATCTTGGCTTGTTGATTGCTCTGTCTCAAACATTGCCAATGGCCGCTGGCTAATTAGCATTGACGGCGCGCTTGATGTGTTTGATGTAGTCAGGTTGCCTGGTGGAAAGGCAAGGCTATCGAATAAGTTTGCGGAGTTTGAATGTAACTTGTCTGATATTACACCTTCAGGGGTGATAATTTTTACTTTGGAGAAGCATGTATAATGGATGTACTAATCAGCATACTTTCAATTGTGCTTTCCATCTACGCCGTTATCAGAATTTGCTCTAAGGCACAAAACACTAAAACAAAGGTTTTAAAATCTATATGCGCGCTTTGGTACTTTCTGTATGCAGGTGGGATTATTGTATCTTCAGACTATGAGGGGATAGGTGTAGTACTACTGATTGTTGGTGCGGTAGTCCTTTTCTATCCTAAAAAAGATAATGCGACTACACCTACAAAATCTGTCTCAGATAATAATGAAACTGAAAGCGCGAGCCACGATGACTCTGAGGATGTGGTATTTAGAAATCAGGTTGATTTTAGTAAACATAAGCATTTGCTAAAAATAGCTTTTACATATGAGAACACTAACGGCACGGTTAAATATAGAGAGGTCGATGTTAAAAAATTTGATGGTTTATATATTGAAGGGTATTGCCACAGCAGAAAGCAATATCGAACGTTTAGAACAGATAGGATTGTTGATGGAATTACACTTCGTGATACTGGTGAGTTATTTACTACGGAGGAATGGGACGAGCAATTTTATTTGACGGTTTAGTTATATGCTCGTGGGGGCTTTATGACTGTTAGCAAGCAGAAAAACGGTAAATGGTTATGCGAGCTTTATCCAAATGGCCGGGAAGGGCGGCGTATACGCCGTCAATTCAATACCAAAGGTGAGGCCGAGGCATTCGAATCATTTACCAAAAGCGAGAGTGAAGATAAGCCGTGGCTCGGCAAGAAAGAAGACCGCCGACGCTTAAGTGAGATTATTCAGCTTTGGCACAATTTGCACGGTCAGGCGTTAGTCGCCAGTAAGTCGCGGTTAGCAAAGCTACAAATTGTATGTAATGGGTTGGGCGACCCTATCGCATCTCGTCTTACCGCTAAAGATTGGGCTCATTACCGTGACCGTCGATTACGTGGTGAAATAGACAACGGCTATCACAAAGACCCGGCGAAATGGATCGCCAAACCTATAACTGTCAATCGCGAGCAGCAATACCTCGAAGCGGTGTTCAATGAACTGCGACGATTAGGGGAGTGGAGTTTACCCAATCCACTGGACGGGATTCGCGTATTCAAAGAAGCTGAGAAAGAAATGTCCTGGCTAACTTTGTCTCAGCTCCCGGAGCTGTTCCGAGCCTGTGAACAATATGGCAAAGAAAATCTTACGATGATTGTTAAAGTGTGCCTGGCTACCGGCGCACGATGGGGAGAAGCCGAGAGACTTACACGCCCCCAACTTTCTCCCTACAAACTTACCTTCACCAAAACCAAAGGTAAGAAGAATCGCACGGTTCCGATTCCTAAATGGCTGTACGACGAGTTGTCCGAACGTCAGGGCAGAATGTTTAAGCCCTGCTATCAGGAGTTCAAGAAGATGCTCAAACTTACGAACATTGAACTGACGGAAGGGCAGAAGACCCACGTTTTGCGTCATACTTTTGGTGCTCATTTTATGATGAACGGCGGAAATATACTGGTGCTGCAGAAAATACTCGGGCATGCCAACATTCGAGAAACAATGAAGTATGCACACTTTGCGCCTGACCATCTTGAGCAAGCTGTTACCCTTAATCCGTTGTCGCTATATGTTGGCGACAATGTGGCGGCAGAGCTTGCATAACACTGCAATTCGCTGCATTAAAAATTACGTTAACTAATTGTTTTATATGGTAAGTGTTTGTTTGTTTGGTGGTGTTAATAGGAGCGTCTTAACTAAGATTCGCGCAAGCGACATCCTGTTAAAGAGGGCTGGCCGAAAGGCTGGCCCTTTTTTATTGTCACCCCTAAACCACCTCCTAGGGAGGTGGTGATTGATCCTGTAAGGCTATAGCCTGAAGAATGCCCATGCCGGAATATCTCTGCTTACTCACCACAAGTAAAAGGAG
>NZ_CABTJS010000082.1:0-49129 GCF_902485085.1 uncultured Kluyvera sp. | reverse complement strand
TTCGATGTGCTCTTCCTGACGTACTTTTTCCTGCTCCATAGCCTGCCACAGTTCGGCATCATAATCGGCAATGTTCATTTCACGCTTTAACATCCGCATCTCCTGACTCAGCTAACAATTAAATTTTGGCCTGAAAAGGCAGTCCAATTGGACAACGGCCAACAGTATAACTGATTAGTTCTGCGATAACAGGTCTTGACAAACGAAATTACGCAAACGTTTACCTCCGCGCCACACAAGGGGTTGAGGAATAAAGGGCTACGACAGGGAAACGGATTTCTTTTCAGGATTGTGATGTGAATAATTCAAGTTGTAACCGCAATAGCGCATTCCTTCAAAGAACCATTTACAAAGCAGGGGTATTTTTATAAGATGCATTTAACATGCAACATTAGATAACATTGAAAGGAAGACCTGCCATGCTAGACGCTCAAACCATCGCCACCGTAAAAGCCACTATTCCCCTGCTGGTTGAAACCGGACCGAAGCTCACCGCCCACTTTTATGATCGGATGTTCACCCACAATCCGGAGCTGAAAGAGATTTTCAATATGAGCAACCAGCGTAACGGCGACCAGCGTGAAGCGCTGTTTAACGCCATTGCCGCCTACGCCAGCAATATTGAAAATCTGCCTGCACTGCTGCCAGCGGTAGAGAAAATTGCCCAGAAGCACACCAGCTTCCAGATTAAGCCGGAGCAGTACAACATCGTAGGTGCGCATCTGCTGGCGACGCTGGATGAGATGTTTAGCCCGGGCCAGGAAGTGCTGGACGCCTGGGGCAAAGCCTACGGTGTGCTGGCGGGCGTGTTTATCAACCGCGAAGCCGAGATTTATCAGGATAACGCCAGCAAAACCGGCGGTTGGGAAGGCACCCGCGCCTTCCGCATCGTGAAAAAGACGCCGCGCAGTGCACTTATCACCAGCTTCGAGATGGAACCGGTGGACGGTCAGCCAGTTGCGGATTATCAGCCGGGCCAGTATCTGGCGGTATGGCTGAAGCCGGAAGGCTTCGAGTATCAGGAAATTCGTCAGTACTCTCTGACCCGTAAACCAGACGGTAAAGGCTACCGCATTGCCGTGAAACGTGAAAACGGCGGTCAGGTATCGAACTGGCTGCATAACGCAGCAAAAGAAGGTGATGTAGTCTATCTGGCTGCACCTGCTGGCGACTTCTTCCTGAACGTCACCCCGCAGACGCCGGTCACGCTGATTTCCGGCGGCGTGGGGCAAACGCCGATGCTGGCGATGCTGGATACGTTGTCTAAAAACCACCACCCAGCGCAGGTTAACTGGTTCCATGCAGCCGAAAATGGCGACGTTCACGCCTTTGCCGATGAGGTGAAAACGCTGGGTAGCGCGCTGCCTGACTTCACGTCGCACCTGTGGTATCGCACCCCGACCGACGCAGACCGCCAGTCCAACGCATTCGACAGCGAAGGACTGATGACGCTCTCAACACTTGCCGATAAGTTGCGTGACCCGCAGATGCAATTCTATCTGTGCGGCCCGGTTGCCTTTATGCAGCACGCGGCAAAACAGCTGGTTGCCTTAGGCGTCAACGCCGAGCGTATTCATTACGAATGCTTCGGCCCGCATAAAGTCCTGTAATCTTTTCTTTCCGAGCGGGTAGTTTTCTACCCGCTCACCGCACCAGACTCTCTTCATTAACGCTCTCCCGAGTCAAAAAATAGGGTATTCAACTGTGTTATCATTGATAACTTCTCCCATTATTTTTCCTTTGGTGACTTATTGTTATGCAACAGCCCGTTGTGCGCGTTGGAGAATGGCTGGTCACGCCTTCAGTTAATCAAATCAGCCGGCCCGGACGCCAGCTCACCCTCGAACCTCGGTTAATCGATCTATTAATGTATTTCGCCCGTCACCCGGGGGAAGTACTGAGTCGTGACGAACTCATTGATAACATCTGGATGCGTAATATCGTCACCAGTCACGTGGTCACTCAGAGTATTTCAGAGCTGCGTAAGTCGCTGCGCGACGGCGGAGACAGCAACGCTGAATACATTATTACCGTACCCAAACGCGGTTATCAGTTAACGGCAGCGGTCACCTGGCTTGATGAGTCCGACATAAAAGATGAAACACAGGTACCTCTGGATGCGACCGCCCCCGGGATAGCGCCGGTCGTCCCGACGCAAAAACCGTCTGTACAAGCGCCAGCCACGCAGAAAAATCGCCGCTGGTTTGCCAACTTCTGGACCCAGTGCGCCTTTTTACTGTCGCTTGGCGTGCTGATTGCCATGGTCCTGTTGACCATAGTCCGCCCGCACCCACAGGTGACACGTTCGCATCTGCTGCTTAACCCGCGTGATATTGACGTCCGCTTTGAGCCAGGAGCCTCCTGTAATAACTGGGTTTCTCAGCAGTCTTATGCCATCGGCCTCGGGACGTTGATTACCACCTCGCTGAACACTTACTCAACCTTTATGGTTCATGACAAAACCAACTATAACGTCAATGAACCCAGCAGTTCGGGTAAGACGCTGACCATCAGCTTTGTTAACCAGCGCCACTATCGCGCCCAGCAATGCTTTATGTCCGTCCTGCTGGTCGACAACGCCGATGCTTCCACGATGCTCGATAAACGCTACTTCGTGACCGACAGTAACCTGGTTTCCATCCAGAACGATCTCTTTGATAGTCTCTCCAGCGTCCTGGCGCAGCCGTGGCCAGAAGACATGCAGAAGCAGCTGACGCGGCTTAAGCTGTCTGAAGCGCAGGCATTGGCGCAGTTCTACCAGGCGTTGCAGCTGGTGTCGATTGGCGATGCGCCGTCGTTAAACAAGGCCAGCACCCTGCTCGACAGCATTATTAAGTCCTCTCCTGATTTCTCGTACGCCTTTGCACAAAAAACAATGGTGGATGTATTACGCCAATCTCAGCAGCCTTTTGATAACCAACAGCTGGCAGCGCTGAATGAAGAATTAACGCGCGTGGAACAGATGCCGGAAATTCAAAACAGCGCTGTGCTTTATCGCATTAAAGCTATCGATTATTTAAGTAAAGGCCACGTTGATAATGCCTATGACGCCATCAATAAAAGCATTGCGCTGGAGATGTCATGGCTAAACTACGTGCTGCTCGGTAAGGCTTATGAAATGAAAGGCGAGAGTCGACTGGCGGCAGATGCGTATATTACGGCATTCAATTTACGTCCTGGCGAGAACACGCTGTATTGGATTCAAAACGGCGTATTCCAGACGTCGATAGAAAAAATAGTCCCTTATTTGCAAACATTTTTAATCAATGAGTAATCGTTAGCCAGACTATTCGATTATTCTGGTTAAATAATCAATTTCTTAATGTAATATTGATGTTGCTGCAAGGTGTTAATTGTTACCTTGCAGCAACATCAACCTCCGCAAGACACCACCACCTAACCATTTGTAATTAGTCATCATTTACCTTTTCCTGATATAAAGTTTTTATCCTGATGTGTTACGCGAAAAAGGTAAAGACCTCATCTTTTCTGTGTTTGTTTTAATTTCACTTTTACTTTAGGACTTCTCTTAGCCTGCTCAGTAATAATTGCCGTCAGTTGGTCGGGTCACTTGGTATTACTCATTCAGCGATCCGGTCCTAAAAATACTGTTCAGGAGAAACGAACATGAGTTCTGCCAAGAAGATCGGGCTATTTGCCTGTACCGGCGTTGTTGCCGGGAATATGATGGGGAGCGGTATTGCACTATTACCCGCGAACCTCGCCAGCATCGGTGGTATTGCTATTTGGGGCTGGGTTATTTCTATTATTGGTGCCATGTCACTGGCTTACGTTTACGCCCGACTGGCGACAAAAAACCCGCAGCAGGGTGGACCAATTGCGTACGCTGGCGAATTATCTCCGGCTTTCGGTTTCCAGACAGGCGTACTTTATTACCACGCCAACTGGATCGGTAACCTGGCTATCGGTATTACTGCTGTCTCCTATTTATCTACCTACTTCCCAGTTCTCAATAACCCGATTCCTGCCGGTATCGCGTGTATCGCCATCGTGTGGCTGTTCACCTTTATCAACATGCTGGGTGGTACCTGGGTAAGCCGTCTGACCACTATCGGCCTGTTCCTGGTGTTGATTCCGGTTGTATTGACTGCCGTTGTCGGCTGGCACTGGTTTGATATGGCGACCTACCACGCAAACTGGAACACCTCAACCACCACCGATCCACATGCGGTTATCAAAAGTATTCTGCTGTGCCTGTGGGCGTTCGTCGGCGTGGAATCTGCCGCTGTCAGCACCGGCATGGTGAAAAACCCGAAACGTACCGTACCGATGGCAACCATGCTGGGTACCGCGCTGGCAGGTATCGTTTATATCGCCGCCACTCAGGTTATTTCCGGTATGTACCCGGCTTCCGTGATGGCCTCTTCCGGTGCACCGTTTGCCGTCAGCGCCTCTACCATTCTGGGTGGTTGGGCAGCACCGCTGGTTTCCGCCTTTACCGCCTTCGCGTGCCTGACTTCTCTGGGCTCCTGGATGATGCTGGTTGGTCAGGCAGGCGTGCGTGCCGCCGACGACGGCAACTTCCCGAAAGTGTATGGCGAGCTTGATAAAAACGGCATTCCTAAGAAAGGCCTGCTGCTGGCGGCCCTGAAAATGACCGGTCTGATGATTATCATCACTGTGATGAACTCCAGCGGCGGTAAAGCCTCTGACCTGTTCGGCGAACTGACCGGTATTGCCGTACTGCTGACCATGCTGCCTTACTTCTACTCCTGCGTTGACCTGATTCGCTTCGAAGGCATCAACGTGCGCAACTTCGTGAGCCTTATCTGTTCGGTTCTGGGCTGTGCGTTCTGCTTCATCGCGCTGATGGGCGCAAGCTCCTTCGAACTGTCCGGCACCTTTATCGTCAGCCTGGTCATCCTGATGTTCTATGGTCGCAAAATGCACCAGCGTCAGCATAACGACGACGAAAACAAAACGGCTGAAGCGCTTTAATCGCTCCCCCTCATTTCTCTAAGGCTCCTTCCTTCACCTGCAACATCATTGCGGGAGGGGCCTTCTTTATCCGGAAACATGACTATGACTATGAACGTTATTGCTATCATGAACCACATGGGCGTCTACTTTAAAGAAGAGCCTATTCGTGAACTTCATCGTGCGCTGGAAGGCCTGAACTTCCGCATCGTTTACCCAAATGACCGTGAAGACCTGCTGAAGCTGATTGAAAATAATGCCAATCTTTGCGGCGTGATTTTCGACTGGGATAAGTACAACCTTGAGCTGTGCGAAGAGATCAGCGCGCTGAACGAGTACATGCCGGTTTACGCTTTTGCCAACAGCTACTCCACGCTGGACGTTAGCCTCAACGATCTGCGCATGCAGGTTCGCTTCTTCGAGTATGCGCTGGGCGCAGCGGCAGACATCGCGGCGAAAATCCGCCAGAGCACCGACGAATACATCGATACCATTCTGCCACCGCTGACCAAAGCGCTGTTCAAATACGTGCGTGAGGGCAAATACACCTTCTGTACGCCAGGCCACATGGGCGGCACCGCCTTCCAGAAAAGCCCGGTAGGCAGCATCTTCCATGATTTCTTCGGCCCTAACGCGATGAAATCTGACATCTCCATCTCCGTTTCCGAGCTGGGTTCTCTGCTGGACCATTCTGGCCCGCACAAAGAAGCCGAAGAGTATATTGCGCGCGTCTTTAACGCCGAACGTAGCTATATGGTGACTAACGGTACGTCTACCGCGAACAAAATCGTCGGGATGTACTCCGCACCGGCGGGCAGCACGGTGCTTATCGACCGTAACTGCCATAAATCGCTGACGCATCTGATGATGATGAGCAACATCACGCCGATCTACTTCCGCCCGACCCGTAACGCTTACGGTATTCTCGGCGGCATCCCGCAGAGCGAATTCCAGCGCGCTACCATTGAAAAACGCGTGAAAGCTACGCCAAACGCCACCTGGCCGGTGCACGCGGTGATCACCAACTCCACCTATGATGGCCTGCTGTACAACACCGACTACATCAAGAAGACGCTGGATGTGAAATCCATCCACTTCGACTCAGCCTGGGTGCCTTACACCAACTTCTCGCCAATCTATGCGGGTAAATGCGGGATGAGCGGCGACCGTGTTGAAGGCAAAGTGATTTATGAGACCCAATCCACGCATAAACTGCTGGCAGCGTTCTCTCAGGCATCGATGATCCACGTGAAGGGCGACATCAACGAAGAGACCTTCAACGAAGCCTACATGATGCACACCACCACCTCTCCGCATTACGGTATCGTGGCATCCACTGAAACCGCCGCGGCGATGATGAAAGGCAATGCCGGTAAGCGTCTGATTAACGGTTCTATCGAACGCGCTATCAAGTTCCGTAAAGAGATCAAACGTCTGAAAGGCCAGTCCGAAGGCTGGTTCTTCGACGTCTGGCAGCCTGAGCACATCGACGGCCCTGACTGCTGGCCGCTGCGTTCTGACAGCGCATGGCACGGCTTCAAAAATATCGACAATGAACACATGTACCTCGACCCGATCAAAGTCACTATCCTGACTCCGGGCATGAAGAAAGACGGTACCATGGACGACTTCGGTATTCCGGCGAGTCTGGTGGCGAAGTATCTCGACGAGCGCGGCATCATCGTTGAGAAAACGGGCCCATACAACCTGCTGTTCCTGTTCAGCATCGGCATCGATAAAACCAAAGCGCTGAGCCTGCTGCGCGCGCTGACCGAGTTCAAACGCGCCTTTGACCTGAACCTGCGCGTGAAAAACATTCTGCCTTCGCTGTACCAGGAAGCGCCTGAATTCTATGAAAACATGCGTATCCAGGAGCTGGCGCAGAGCATCCATAAACTGGTTGAGCACCACAACCTGCCGGATCTGATGTTCCGTGCGTTCGAAGTGCTGCCAGCCATGGAAATCACGCCGTTCGAAGCGTTCCAGAAAGAGCTGCACGGCGAAACGGAAGAGGTGTACCTGGATGAAGTGGTTGGCCGCATCAACGCCAACATGATCCTGCCATATCCTCCAGGCGTACCGCTGGTGATGCCAGGCGAGATGATCACCGAAGAGAGCCGTCCGGTGCTGGAGTTCCTGCAGATGCTGTGCGAAATCGGCGCGCATTACCCAGGCTTTGAAACCGACATCCACGGCGCGTATCGTCAAGCCGATGGTCGTTACACGGTTAAAGTGCTGAAAGACGCTAAAAAATAATTAGAAAGACCAAAGGGAAGTGGCTTGCCACTTCCCTTTTTCATGCATTCACACAGCAAGGAGTCGAGATGAAAACACCCTCACAACCGCGCGCGATCTACTACATCGTGGCGATTCAAATCTGGGAATATTTCAGTTTTTACGGCATGCGTGCCCTGCTCATCCTTTATCTTACCCGCCAGCTTGGCTTCAACGATAGCCACGCTATCGACCTCTTCAGCGCCTACGCCTCTTTGGTCTATGTGACCCCTATTCTGGGCGGCTGGCTCGCCGACCGCCTGCTCGGCAACCGCACCGCTGTCATTGCAGGCGCGCTGCTGATGACGATCGGGCATATCGTGCTCGGCGTGGAATCGGACTCCACGTGGAGCCTTTATCTCGCACTGGCGATTATTATCTGCGGCTACGGCCTGTTTAAGTCCAACATCAGCTGCCTGCTGGGTGAAATGTACGAACCAGACGACCATCGCCGTGACGGTGGTTTCTCGCTGCTCTACGCCGCTGGCAATATCGGCTCTATCGCCGCGCCTATCGCCTGCGGGCTGGCAGCGCAGTGGTACGGCTGGCACGTCGGCTTCGCGCTGGCGGGCATCGGCATGTTCATTGGCCTTATCGTGTTCTTAAGCGGCCATCGCCACTTCCGTCATACGCAGGGGGTTAACCAACCGGCGCTACGGGCGGTGAAGTTCGTCCTGCCGACCTGGGGCTGGCTGGTGCTGATGCTGTGCGCCGCACCGCTGTTTTTCACCCTGCTGCTGCAAAATGACTGGTCAGGCTATCTACTGGCGCTGGTCTGCGCGGTCGCGACGGTTATCGTCGCGCGCATTATGCTGCGTTTCCCGGAACATCGCCGCGCGCTGTGGCAAATCATTCTGTTGATGCTGACCGGGACGCTGTTCTGGGTGCTGGCCCAGCAGGGCGGTAGCTCTATCAGTCTGTTCATCGACCATTTTGTTAACCGTCACTGGCTGAGTTTCGAGGTGCCTACCGCCCTCTTCCAGTCGGTCAACGCCGTGGCAGTGATGACGGCGGGCGTGGTGCTGGCCTGGCTTGCGCGTCCGGAAAGCAGCATCAGCTCCGCCCTGCGGGTATGGCTGAAGTTCGCGTTCGGGCTGCTGCTAATGGGCGCGGGCTTTATGCTGCTGGCATTGAACGCGCACGGTGCTCAACTGCACGGTCAGGCATCGATGGGCATGATGGTCGCCGGACTAGCGCTGATGGGCTTCGCCGAACTGTTTATTGACCCGGTGGCGATGGCGCAGATTACGCGACTGAACCTGCCCGGCGTAACCGGCGTGCTGACCGGCATCTACATGCTGGCAACCGGCTCGGTGGCCAACTGGCTGGCGGGCGTGGTGGCGCAGAAAACCACCGAATCACAAATTAGCGATACGGCTATCGATGCCTATGGGCACTTTTTCTCGCAGATGGGGGAATGGACGCTGGGCGTGGTGGCGTTGATTGTGGTGCTGGTAGCGTTGAAACGTCTGCTGGGTTCGTCCAGCGTACCGCTGGCGCAGGCCGACGAGTAAAGCAGTGGGCCGGATAAGGCGTTTACGCCATCATCCGGCCCACCTCGATTAGATTGCTGCGTCGTCTTCTTCGCCGGTACGGATACGAATCACGCGCGCCACGTCGAAGACAAAGATTTTGCCGTCGCCGATTTTACCGGTCTGCGCGGTACGAATAATGGTATCCACACAGGTATCGACGATATCGTCGGTCACCACGATCTCAATTTTTACCTTCGGCAGAAAGTCCACCATGTACTCCGCACCGCGGTACAGTTCGGTGTGGCCCTTCTGACGGCCAAAACCTTTCACTTCCGTTACCGTCATCCCGGTGATGCCAACTTCCGCTAGCGCTTCACGTACGTCATCCAGTTTGAAGGGTTTAATAATCGCATCAATCTTTTTCATGGTGTTCCTGTCGTTTTTATCGCGTAACCGGTTGCTCACCGTATCATAAATCAGACGTATTTCGGGTGCTACTCTTTAAAGTCGTTCGCATCCAGTTCATGTCGGGAGAGCAATTTGTAGAACTCCGTACGGTTTCGTCCGGCCATACGTGCCGCATGAGTGACGTTACCTTTGGTAATTTGCAGCAGCTTGCGCAGGTAGTTGAGTTCAAACTGATTGCGCGCTTCCACGAAGGTGGGCAGCGCGGTGTTCTCCCCTTCCAGCGCCTGTTCGACCAGCGCATCGCTGATAACCGGCGATGAGGTCAGCGCCACGCACTGCTCAATCACGTTGACCAACTGGCGCACGTTGCCAGGCCAGTTGGCTGCCATCAGGCGCTTCATCGCGTCGGTGGAAAAGGCGCGAACGAACGGCTTATGGCGATCCGCCGCCTGACGCAGCAGGTAGTTTGCCAGCAGAGGAATATCTTCGGTACGTTCGGCAAGGGTTGGGATCTTGAGATTTACCACGTTCAGGCGGTAGAAGAGATCTTCACGGAACTCGCCGCGGGCCATCGCTTTCGGCAGATCCCGGTGGGTGGCGGAGACAATGCGCACGTTGATATCGAGGTCGCGGTTGCTGCCGAGCGGACGCACCTTGCGCTCCTGCAATACGCGCAGCAGTTTCACCTGCAGCGGCGCGGGCATATCGCCAATTTCATCAAGAAACAGCGTGCCGCCTTCCGCCGCCTGGAACAGACCTTCCCGGTGGCTGACCGCGCCGGTAAACGCGCCGCGCGCATGACCAAACAGTTCAGACTCCAGAAGCTGCTCCGGCAGAGCCCCGCAGTTAATAGCCACAAACGGCTTAGCGTGGCGCGGGCTAGCGTTATGAATGGCCTGCGCCAGAATCTCTTTGCCGGTGCCGCTCTGGCCGTTAATCAGCACGCTGACGTCCGACTGCGCCACCATCTGTGCCTGTTCAAGCAGACGTAGCATCAGCGGGCTGCGGGTGACAATCGCTTCGCGCCACCGTTCATCGTTAGCCGGTGACGTGCGCTCCAGCGCTTCATCGATAGCTTTATACAGCGCGTCTTTGTCTACCGGTTTGGTTAAGAAGCTGAACACGCCCTGCTGGGTCGCCGAGACCGCTTCCGGAATTGAGCCGTGAGCGGTCAGGATAATCACCGGCATCCCCGGCTGCACTTTCTGAATTTCGCTGAACAGCTGCAGGCCGTCCATCTCGTCCATGCGCAGATCGCTAATCACCAGGTCGATACGCTCTTTCGCCAGCACACGCAGCCCCTGCTGGCCGCTTTCTGCCGTAACGACCCGATAGCCTTCGCTGGTCAGACGCATCCCGAGAAGTTTCAGCAGGCCGGGGTCATCATCCACCAGCAGCAGGTGCGCAGGTTTACGGTTAGTCATGTTTATCCTCGTCAGCTGCCGCGCCATGAGACATATCAGCGCCCGGTTTACGGGTGGAGAGTTGGCGTTCGATATCCGTCAGGTTTTGCAGTTTGCGGGTGGTTAAATCCAGTTCGCCCTGTAGCTGCTGCTGTTGCAGGCGTAGCGCATCCAACTGCCCGTCGCTGGTCTCCTGTAGTTTGCTGTATCGCTGACGTTCATCAGACAGCGACAGCTGTAATACCTGTCCATCGCGCCAGAGCTGGTACAGCGGGCGAATGCGGACCGGTATTTGCGGGCTGAGGTTATCAATAGCCGTGACCACCTGCCGACGCTCGGTCGGGGTGATTTTAGCATTAGCCAGCAGGATGCCGCGCTTCAACGCGCCCTGCCAGGTGTCCGTTGTCAGCGGGCTGGCTTCGGCACGTGCGCGCGCCGCCGACAAACGGTTGGCGCAGTCTACGCCGCGCAGCCAGTAAAGGGGGTTGTTCTCGGCGGTGTCGCCGTCCAGCGACCAGATATCGTCACAGTTGGTCGACAGATAATCCGCGACCTGCTGGCGCGGTTCGCCGCCTTCGGCGCTGCTGCCAAGGCTGTGCGGCGTCAGCGTGCTATTACACCCGGAAAGCATCAGGCAGGCGAGTCCAATTAACCCGCCGCACCACCGCCGTGGTATCCGACTTGTCCGTGCTAAAAATTGGGGCATAGTGACTCGATTTTGATTCATGTGATTGTTTTTTCAAGCCCTGGTACGGGAAGCTCAATGCGAAAACAGACGCTGCCGTCCGGGGTGTCGAGAAGCTGAAGCTCTCCGTGCATTTTCCGAACGGAGTCACGCGCAAGGCTTAACCCCAGGCCGCTTCCTTTCACCGCACCTTTACGCTGATGGCTGCCCTGATAGAAAGGCTCGAAAATCATTAATTTTTCGCCGTCCGGGATCGGCGTACCGGTATTGATAACGTCTATGGCTATCCGCGCGCCATCCCGATGGCTACGAAGATAAATGTTACCGGATTCAGTGCCATAGTGCACCGCATTCGAGTAGAGATTATCCAACGCATTCATCAGAAGCGTCGGCTCAGCCAGACAAGCTGGCGCCTGTAGGTCAACCTGCGTGTGCATCAGTTTAGCCCGTGCCGGGAGACTGTGCGCGGAAACCACCATTTCCACCAGCGGTGCCAGCGCCACGTACTCCATGCGTACGGTGGTTTCACTGAGTTTACGGTTGTAGTCCAGCAGTTGTTCAATCAGGGTCTGCAGATTGCGGCTGCTGCTGTCGAGAATAGCCACCACCTCTTTTTGCTCCGCCGTCAGCGGGCCGACAACCTGATCGGCTAACAGTTCGGTGCCCTCGCGCATGCTGGCCAGCGGCGTTTTCAGTTCGTGGGAGAGGTGACGCAGGAACTGGTGACGCTGCGACTCCAGCCAGGAGAGGCGGTCGCTGAGCCAGATAATACGCTGCCCAACGGAGCGCAATTCACGCGGGCCGCGGAACATCACTTCGCCGTCCAGCGATTGCCCTTCGCCCAGCCGGTTAATCATGCTCTCAATGCCCTTCACCGGGCCGATTATCATACGGGTAAACAGCAGCACCATCGCCAGACTGACCAGGAACAGCACCAGCGCCTGCCAGCCAAAGAACTGGCCGCGTTCAGCAATCGCTTGCTGTAGCTGTTGTCCACGAGAGAAGACCACGGTTCGCGTCGCCTGCACCAGCTCGCCGTTGGCGCTGGAGAAGGCTTCGAGCTTCGCCACCGCCTGCTTTTCCGGGCCGCTGTTGGTGCACTGGAGCGTCGTCAGGTCATGAAGATTCTGCCGCAGCCGCTGATAAAGCGTGTCGTCCGGCAGCACGCCTGCGTGCGCCTCCAGCATGTCGCTATAGCGCTTACGCTGGCTCTGATACACCTTCGCCAGCGTCGGGTCATCCAGCACACAGTACTGGCGGTAGCTGCGCTCCATATCCAGCGCGACGTTCGCCATCGCTTCGCTACGTCGGGCATCCATCAGCGTGGTGCGGTTGGTCTGTTCGGCCTGCGCGCTGAGCATATTGAGGCTCTGCCATGCCTGCCAGGCAAGCACCAGCAGTGGCAGCAGAATCAGCAGGAAAGCCAGCGTCACCAGTTGGCGAAGCGATCGTGGGGAAAGCGAGAGGCGTTTCAAAAGAGATGTCTCAGTCAATCAACGTAACGGAATGCTAACTGAGGTTATCGATGAGGGAAAGGCCAGAAATAACAAAGCCGGGCAGAAGCCCGGCTTTGTTATGGAATAAGGCGGTGCCTAACTCAACGTTTCGCCCGATGGTTGATAAAGCAGCGCTATTATCAGTTGCTGGACGGCAGGCACCTTGTTGTGCGTCATTCGAAGTTTATGTAGCACGTCCCGAAGGGGCTGACATAAGAAGGTGAATGAGCCACTGGTTAATATTATGCACGATGCGTGCCACAATACAAAACAATAAATTAACATAATGATAAATATAGAAAATATACCAATAACCATATTGGTCACTGCTGAGCGGCTTTTGGGCTTTCTGTCGCTAATTAGCAACACCAAAAATCGATTATTAAAAACTATATATAAATCATTAAATTAAACGTCTCCATTTGGCGACACTGCAATACCATCAATGTCGGGGTTTCCCGACACCCTCGCATCGCCTCGAATGTAGCCCGGCCGAGAAACGCAATGCCGGGAAAGCGCAGAAACAAAAAAGCCCCTCACCAGGAGGGGCTTGATACGTTAAGCGTTAGTCTTAGCCAAGCTGCTTACGCGCATTGCGGAAGATACGCATCCACGGGCTGTCCTCGCCCCAGTTTTCCGGGTGCCAGGAGTTGGAGACCGTACGGAACACGCGCTCCGGGTGCGGCATCATAATGGTGACGCGACCGCTTTCGTTAGTCACGGCGGTGATCCCGTTTGGCGAGCCGTTCGGGTTCGCCGGATAAGCTTCGGTGACTTTGCCGAAGTTATCTACGAAGCGCAGTGCCACCAGCCCTTTGCTTTCAAGCTGTGCCAGATGCGCACCGTCGCGAACTTCTACATGGCCTTCACCGTGAGAAACGGCGATTGGCATGCGGGAACCTTCCATACCGGCGAGCAGCAGCGATGGGCTGCTGGCCACTTCCACCAGGCTGAAGCGCGCTTCAAAACGGTCAGAATGGTTACGCACAAAACGCGGCCACAGGTCGCTGCCTGGGATCAGCTCATGCAGGTTAGACATCATCTGACAGCCGTTACACACGCCCAACGCCAGCGTCTGAGGGCGATGGAAGAAGGTCGCAAACTCATCGCGTACGCGGTTGTTGAACAGGATGGATTTCGCCCAGCCCTCGCCGGCACCGAGTACGTCACCGTAGGAGAAGCCACCGCAGGCCACCAGCGCCTGGAAGTCTGCCAGACCGGTACGTCCTGCCAGCAGGTCACTCATGTGTACGTCGATGGCATCAAAGCCCGCACGGTGGAAAGCAGCCGCCATCTCAACGTGGGAGTTAACGCCCTGCTCGCGCAGCACCGCCACTTTCGGACGCGCGCCGGTCGCAATGTAGGGTGCCGCCACGTCAGCGTCGATATCAAAGGTGAGCTTCACGTTGAGGCCCGGGTCGTTATCGTTCGCTTTCGCGTCGTGTTCCTGATCGGCACACTCTGGGTTATCGCGCAGACGCTGCATCTGCCAGGTGGTTTCAGCCCACCACATACGAAGCGTAGTGCGGCTTTCGCTGAATACCGGCTGACCGTTGGCGGTCAGGGTGAAGCGGTCGCCTTCAACGGCTTTACCAAGGAAGTGTACGCAGCCAGACAGGCCGTTGGCCGCTAGAATCGCTTCTACCGCTTCACGGTCAGCGGCACGAACCTGAATCACCGCACCCAACTCTTCGTTAAACAGCGCCGCCAGACGATCGTCGCCAAGAGTTGCCACGTCAGCTTCCACGCCGCAATGACCGGCAAAGGCCATCTCGGCCAGGGTCACCAGCAGGCCGCCGTCGGAACGGTCGTGATAGGCCAGCAGCTTACGCTGCGCGACCAGCGCCTGAATCGCCTCGTAGAAGCCTTTCAACTGCGCGACGTCACGCACGTCGGCCGGTTTATCGCCCAGCTGACGGTAAACCTGCGCCAGCGCGGTCGCACCCAGCGCGTTATGACCCTTACCAAGGTCAATCAGCAGCAGGGCGTTGTCTTCGGTGACCAGCTGCGGCGTGATGGTGTGACGCACATCTTCAACGCGGGCAAAGGCGGAAATCACCAGCGACAGCGGCGAGGTCATTTCGCGCTGCTCGTTGCCTTCTTGCCAGCGGGTTTTCATTGACATGGAGTCTTTGCCCACCGGAATGGTCAGACCCAGCTGTGGGCACATCTCTTCGCCGATCGCTTTCACCGCTTCGTACAGACCGGCGTCTTCGCCAGGGTGACCTGCCGCCGACATCCAGTTTGCCGAGAGTTTAATGTGTTTGATGTTGCCAATCTGGGTCGCGGCGATGTTAGTCAGCGCTTCGCCTACCGCCAGACGGGCGGAAGCCGCGAAGTCCAACAGCGCAACAGGCGCACGCTCACCGATAGACATTGCTTCGCCGTAGTAGCTGTCGAGGCTGGCGGTAGTCACCGCGCAGTTGGCGACCGGGATCTGCCACGGGCCGACCATCTGGTCGCGCGCAACCATGCCGGTGACGGTACGGTCGCCGATGGTCACGAGGAAGGTTTTCTCCGCCACGGTTGGCAGGTGCAGCACGCGGTTCACCGCATCGGCAATCGTAATGTGTTCACGCGCAAGCGCTTCGCCTTTCGCTTTCAGCGTCTGCACGTCGCGGGTCATCTTCGGCGTTTTACCGAGCAGTACGTCCAGCGGCATGTCGATTGGCTGATTGTCGAAGTGGCTGTCGCTGAGCGTCAGGTGCTTCTCTTCGGTGGCTTCACCGATGACCGCGTACGGCGCGCGTTCACGCTTACACAGCTCATCGAACAGCGGAAGCTGATCAGCGGCTACCGCCAGCACGTAGCGTTCCTGGGATTCGTTACACCAGATTTCCAGCGGGCTCATGCCCGGCTCATCGCTCAGGATGTCGCGCAGCTGGAATTTACCGCCGCGTCCGCCGTCGCTCACCAGTTCCGGCATGGCGTTAGACAGACCGCCCGCGCCCACGTCGTGGATAAACAGAATCGGGTTGGCATCGCCCAACTGCCAGCAGCGGTCAATAACTTCCTGGCAGCGGCGTTCCATTTCCGGGTTGTCGCGCTGTACGGAAGCGAAGTCGAGGTCGGCGTCAGACTGGCCGGAAGCCATTGAAGAGGCCGCACCGCCGCCCAGGCCGATGTTCATCGCCGGGCCACCGAGCACGATCAGCTTCGCGCCCACCACGATCTCACCTTTCTGTACGTGATCGGCGCGGATGTTGCCGATCCCGCCCGCCAGCATGATCGGCTTGTGATAACCGCGCAGCTCTTCGCCGTTGTGGCTGTTCACTTTTTCTTCGTAGGTACGGAAGTAGCCGGTCAGCGCCGGACGACCGAATTCGTTGTTGAACGCTGCGCCGCCCAGCGGGCCGTCGGTCATGATATCCAGCGCGGTAACAATACGGTCCGGTTTGCCGAAATCTTCTTCCCACGGCTGTTCAAAGCCAGGAATACGCAGGTTGGAAACGGAGAAGCCCACCAGCCCCGCTTTTGGCTTCGCGCCGCGACCGGTTGCACCTTCATCACGGATTTCCCCGCCAGAGCCGGTTGCCGCGCCCGGCCATGGAGAGATAGCCGTCGGGTGGTTATGGGTTTCTACTTTCATCAGGATATGCGCAGGCTCCTGATGGAAATCGTAGCGTCCGGTTTTGTGGTCGGCAAAGTAGCGGCCGACTTCAGAGCCTTCCATCACCGCGGCGTTGTCTTTATAGGCAGACAGCACGTGATCCGGCGTGGTTTCAAAGGTGTTTTTGATCATCTTAAACAGCGACTTCGGCTGCTGTTTACCATCGATAATCCAATCGGCGTTAAAAATCTTGTGACGACAATGCTCTGAGTTCGCCTGGGCGAACATGTAGAGCTCAATGTCGTTCGGGTTGCGACCCAGCTTGGTGAACGCATCCTGCAGGTAGTCAATTTCGTCGTCTGCCAGCGCCAGGCCCAGACGAATGTTGGCATCAATCAGCGCCTGACGACCCTGCCCCAGCAGATCCACGCTGGCAACCGGTGCCGGCTGGTGATGGGCAAACAGTTTTTCGGCGTCCTGCAGCGAGTCAAATACGCTCTCCATCATGCGGTCGTGCAGTTCGGCCGCCACCGCGCTCACCTGCTCAACGGTCAGGCTGGCAGCGTCAATGTAGTACGCCACGCCGCGTTCCAGACGCAGAACCTGCGCTAAGCCGCAGTTGTGGGCGATATCGGTAGCTTTTGAAGACCAGGGGGAGATGGTGCCAGGGCGAGGGGTGACGAGCAGCAGTTTACCGGTTGGGTTATGGCTATTGAGGCTTGGGCCATACTGCAACAGTCGCTCAAGTCGCGCTCGCTCTTCTTTATTAAGCGGCGCGTCCAGGTCAGCAAAATGGACATACTCGGCGTAAATATTGCTTACCGGGAGGTTGGCTGCCTGAAACCGCGTCAGCAGTTTGTTAATACGAAATGCAGACAGTGCAGGCGAACCACGCAGAATTTCCATCATAAGTCTCTCGTCTTCTCAGCTTTCAGTGTGCGCAATGGGGGAGAACGGGCGCTATTATAGAGAATCCTGCGTCCCGACGAAACCGTTTGCGTCGAAATAAACGCATCTCTTTTCTTTATCAATAGATGTGACGTATCTCTCGAATAAGTTGCCAACTGGCGTAATGTTAAGCAAAATGCCGCTCATTCTGGAACAACACTTTAGATTATCGGGTTACTTTTCTGGCAACGCAGTGAATTAACTATTTGAAAAAGTTAAAGATTAATTACCTGCTCATTGGCCTGGTTACGCTGCTGCTCGCGGCGGCGCTTTGGCCCTCTATTCCCTGGTTTGGCAAACCAGAGAATCGTATCGCCGCGATTAAAGAGCGGGGGGAGCTGCGCGTCAGTACCGTGCAGTCCCCGCTGACCTACACCACCGTCAATGATAAAGACTACGGGCTTGATTATGAGCTTGCCCAGCAGTTTGCCGACTACCTGGGCGTGAAGCTGAAAGTCACGGTGCGACAAAACATCAGCCAGCTATTTGACGACCTGGACCATGGCGATGCCGATATGCTGGCCGCCGGTCTGGTCTATAACAGCGAGCGCATCAAAAGCTACCAAGCGGGGCCGACATACTATTCGGTTTCCCAGCAGCTGGTTTACCGCGTTGGCAGCACGCGGCCGAAAAATCTTAGCAACGTAACCGCCGACCAGTTGACCATTGCCCCTGGTCAGGTGGTCATCAGCGACCTGCAAAATTTGCAGGCACAGAAATATCCGGACCTCTCCTGGACCGTTGATGAAAAACGCAGTTCAGCCGATCTGATGCAGGCGGTTATCGACGGTAAGCTCGACTACACCATCGCCGACTCCGTGGCTATCGGCCTGTTCCAGCGCGTACACCCGGAGCTCGCGGTGGCCCTTGATGTCACCGACGAACAGCCAGTCACCTGGTTTAGCCTGCAAGATGACGACAACACGCTCTCCGCGGCGATGCTCGACTTCTTCAACAATATTAATGAAGACGGCACCCTTGCCCGCCTGGAAGAGAAGTACCTCGGCCACGGCGACGATTTCGACTATGTCGATACCCGCTCGTTCCTGCGCGCGGTCGATAGCGTACTGCCAGACCTGCAGCCGCTATTTGAGAAGTACGCGAGCGAAATCGACTGGAAGCTGCTCGCCGCCATCTCCTACCAGGAATCACATTGGGACCCGCTTGCCACCTCGCCTACTGGCGTGCGCGGCCTGATGATGCTGACCAAAAATACCGCGCAGAGTCTTGGACTCAGCGACCGTACCGATGCCGAGCAGAGCATCAGCGGCGGGATGCGCTATCTACAGGATATGATGAGCAAAGTGCCGGACAGCGTGCCGCAGGATGAAAAAATCTGGTTTGCGCTGGCGGCTTATAACATGGGCTATGCGCATATGCTCGACGCCCGCGCGCTGACGGCGAAGCAGAAAGGCAATCCGGATAGCTGGGCCGACGTCAAACAGCGGCTTCCGCTGCTCAGCCAGAAACCCTGGTACAGCAAGCTCACCTACGGCTACGCCCGCGGGCACGAGGCCTATGCCTATGTGGAAAACATCCGTAAGTACCAGATAAGCCTGGTGGGCTATTTGCAGGAAAAAGAGAAGAAAGCGACGGAAGAGATGGCGATAGCGGAAGCCTATCCGGCGGTATCGCCACATGAGTTACAGCACAGCGAAAACGACACGGGCATTTTTTCGTTCCTGCGCCGGGGCGATCGCAATAACAGCGACTCACCGCTGCTGCGCTTCACCTCGAAAAACTAGCTGCCCTTCTCCGCCTGCCTGAGCGCCTTTTGCTGTTGGCGACGATGGCGGAAGAAGTCGCTAAGCATCGCTGAGCATTCCTCAGCCAGCACCCCTTCGGTTATCTCTACCCGGTGGTTCATTCCCGGATGATGCAGCACGTCGATTAACGACCCTGCCGCGCCGGTTTTGGCGTCACGCGCGCCGAAGACCAGATTACCTATACGCCCATGCACCATCGCACCGGCACACATCACGCAGGGTTCCAGCGTCACATACAGCGTAGTATCAATCAGACGGTAGTTTTGCAGCACCAGTCCTCCCTGGCGCAGCGCCATGATTTCCGCATGCGCAGTAGGATCATGACGGCCAATCGGGCGATTCCACCCTTCACCTATCACCTGATTGTTATGCACCAGCACAGCCCCCACCGGTACTTCCCCCTCGTCCCAGGCTCGTTGGGCAAGCACAAGCGCATGGCGCATCCAGTATTCATGATTCAGTTCAATGTCGGACAACGTGGGGACTCCAGATGATAAAACGCGGCGCATTATACACAAATTCCGCGAAAGCGCAGCGCTGACTATTCCAGTTGCTCCAGCTCGCCGTGAGAAGTCACCCGCCAGCGATGCTCGCAGAAAAAGAGTAGCGGGTTATCCTGCTTGCTGTCGCTGTAGCCGCTGTATAAACGCAGCGGCGCGCCGAGGCGCTGTTCAAGCTGCACCACTTTTTCACGCCCCAGACAGCGCACCGATAACACTCGGCCGCCGAAGGCCCGACGCATCTGGCTGCCAATCAGGTTCACCTGCGTCATCCAACGCGCATCCACATATGCGCGCTCTACCAGCGTTTGGGGGGAGCCGGTGATAAGCCAGACGTCGACATCCTGATGCTGGAGGTAGCTATCCAGCCGCTGCTGAACCGCAGGAAACGGCGTGACGGCAGCGCGAAACCTGACGATAAAGCCGGCCTCCAGCGCCCTTAGCGTGGTCTCACGACGGCCAAAGGTGCATGCCCACAGCAACACGTTCACCGGCCAGCGCGCCGCGCGGCCTTTCACCAGCATCGCCGCGCCAATAATCGGCAGCAAAGGGAGCACCAGCAGCGTATTCAGCGGTAATCGGCGCAGCAGATATCGTAAAAAAGCACCGAACAGATCCTGCTGGTGCAGCGTGCCATCAAGGTCAAAAAACACCACGCGGCGAACGTGATTAGCCAAATGCAACTCCTGTCAGTTCCTGACGTTCCAGATTACAGACTATCAGAGAACCCTCTGACTTTCGCCACCGGGCGCGTTTGATAAAAATAGCGACGTTTTTACAAACACATAGCACATTTAATTCGATATATTCCGTTATAATAGAATACAAAATTCTTGCAAACGAGCAGAATGGTGGCCTGGCACGTCGTGCTCATTGTGCCCGCGAGGTTATTATGAATTGTTTACTCAGTATTCGTCAGCGTTATCCCCAGCTGGCGCAAAGCGATAGAAAGCTCGCCGATTTTATTCTGGCGCAGCCTGATTTAGCGCGGCATTTAAGTTCGCAGCAGCTCGCCAGCCAGTCTGGCGTCAGCCAATCTAGCGTGGTGAAGTTCGCCCAGAAGCTCGGCTTTAAAGGCTTTCCCGCGCTTAAACTCGCACTGAGCGAAGCCCTCGCCAGCAACGCGAATCCGCATTCCGTGCCGGTTCATAACCAGATCTGCGGTGATGACCCCCTGCGTCTTGTCGGTGAGAAACTGATTAAAGACAACGTGGCGGCGATGCACGCTTCGCTCGATGTCAACACTGAAGACAAGCTGCTGGAGACAGTCAACCTGCTGCGCAACGCGCGCCGCATTGTCCTGACGGGGATTGGTGCCTCCGGCCTGGTTGCGCGTAACTTTAGCTGGAAGCTGATGAAAATCGGTCTGAACGCCGTTTCCGAGCAGGATATGCACGCCCTGCTGGCTACCGTTCAGGCGATGACTCAGGATGATTTGCTGCTGGCTATCTCTTACTCCGGTGCGCGTCGTGAAATTAATCTCGCCGCCGATGAGATGCTGCGTGTCGGTGGCAAGGTGGTGGCTATCACCGGCTTTTCGCCCAATGCCCTTCAGCAGCGTGCGACACACTGTCTGTATACCATTGCCGAAGAGCAAGCCACCCGCAGCGCGGCTATCTCTTCGACCAGCGCGCAGATGATGCTGACCGACCTGCTGTTTATGGGACTGGTACAGCAGGACCTGGAAAACGCGCCGGAGCGTATTCGCCATAGCGAAGCGCTGGTGAAAAAGCTGGTTTGATCGCCGGTGCTATTACCACAGAAAAGGTATGGCCTGGGCGGAAAATGAGCGTATAATGCGCGCCCTGTTTATTTCGTTTCTGAGAATGTCCTGATGGCGCTGTTAATCACCAAAAAATGTATCAACTGCGATATGTGCGAACCGGAATGCCCGAACGAGGCGATTTCGATGGGTGATAGCATCTATGAGATCAACAGCGATCGCTGCACCGAGTGCATTGGCCATTACGACACACCAACCTGTCAGAAAGTGTGCCCGATCCCGAATACCATTCTCAAGGATCCGGCACATGCAGAAAGCGAAGAGCAGCTGTGGGATAAATTCGTCCAGATGCATCACGCGGACAAGATCTAGCTTTCGATAATCACCGTTGCGCAGGCGTAGTGACGCTCATCGGCGAGCGTCACATGCATATGCGCCACGCCCATTCGCTCTGCCAGCAGCTTTGCCTCACCCCATAACCGCAGCTTCGGTTTACCCATCTCATCGTTGTAAACTTCAAACTGGTTAAACGCCAGACCGTTACGAATACCGGTACCCAGCGCTTTTGAGGCCGCTTCTTTGACTGCAAAGCGCTTCGCCAGAAAACGCACCGGCTGCTGGTGCGTCTCCCAGATGGCCCATTCGTTATCGCTGAGCACGCGGCGTGCAAGGCGATCGCCGCTACGGGCAATGACCCCTTCAATACGGGCGATTTCGACGATATCGGTACCGAGCCCCAGAATCGCCATTACGCGCGCGCTTCCAGCATCAGGCGTTTCATCTCGGCAACCGCCTCTTTCAGGCCGGTCATTACCGCACGACCAATAATTGCATGGCCGATATTCAGCTCGTGCATTTCCGGCAGCGCGGCAACGGCTTTAACGTTGTGGTAGGTAAGGCCGTGACCCGCATTAACCTTCAGCCCCAGGCTGGCTGCATAGGTCGCCGCTTTCGCAATGCGCTCAAGCTCTTTAGCCTGTTCCGCATCGGTGGTGGCATCGGCATAGCAGCCGGTATGGATTTCGATATACGGCGCGCCAACGTCGGCAGCGGCTTTAATCTGTGCGTTATCGGCATCGATAAACAGCGACACCAGAATACCAGCGTCGGCCAGGCGTTTGCAGGCATCGCGCATTTTGTCGAGCTGACCGGCTACGTCCAGACCACCTTCAGTGGTCACTTCCTGACGTTTTTCCGGCACCAGGCAGCAGAAATGCGGTTTGGTTTCGCAGGCGATGGTCAGCATCTCTTCAGTGACGGCCATCTCCAGGTTCATGCGGGTGTCCAGCGTCTGACGCAGAATGCGCACGTCGCGGTCGGTGATGTGGCGACGATCTTCACGTAAATGCACGGTGATGCCATCCGCACCGGCCTGCTCGGCGATAAATGCCGCCTGAACCGGATCGGGATAGGCGGTGCCGCGCGCGTTACGCAGGGTGGCAATGTGGTCAATATTGACGCCTAACAGTAATTCAGCCATGACAATCCTCGTGTCTTTATTTTTAACGTTCATTTCCCCTCACCCCAGCAACCCGCCCACAGGGCGAGGGAAAAACGGGATGAGTGCAATCAGGGTTACCGCTTGGGGACAAACTGGCGAAATAGCTCGCGGCTCTTAAGCGGTTTGCCACCAAGATACGGCTTCAGTGCCATACGGGTAAAGCGTTTCGCGGCGCGCAGCGAGTCCACATCAGGAAATTCGCGGCTCTCCAGCGCCTTCAAATGGCGCCCGGTAAAGGTGTTGTTGTCGATAACCACGCTCGCGATAAACCCTTTCTCTTCACGGTAGCGGTAGGTCATGGTGTCATCGACCTCATCGCCGCTCCCGGCACAGTGCAGAAAATCGACGCCATAGCCCAGATGCCCCAGCAGCGCTAACTCAAAGCGGCGCAGCGCGGGTTCTGGCGAGCCCGTCGCACCGGCCAGCGCCTGGATGCAATACAGGTAATCGAAGAAGAGTTCAGAGAAGCGGGTTTCGTGCTCCAGCACGCGGGAGAGCAGCTCGTTGACGTACAGGCCGCTGTAAAGCGTGATGCCGCTTAAGGGAAGTGCAAGAGAGACGGCTTCCGCGCTACGCAGCGTTTTGACTTCGCCACGCCCGCCAAAGCGAACTAATAAGGGGGTAAAGGGCTGAAGCGCACCTTTAAGGTTGGAACGTTTGGAACGTGCGCCTTTAGCCACAAGGCGCACGCGACCCGATTCTTCCGTGAAGACGTCCAGTATTAGACTGGTTTCGCTCCAGGGACGACTATGCAGGACAAATGCGCGCTGCCAGCCTTCCATCGGGGGTTATTCTCAGAGATCGTCGGTATAACCGAGACTGCGCAGTGCGCGTTCGTCGTCGGCCCAGCCAGATTTCACTTTCACCCACAGCTCAAGGTGAACAGGCGCTTCGAACATCTCCTGCATGTCCTTACGGGCTTCGATACCGATGGTTTTAATCTTGGAACCTTTGTTACCAATAACCATCTTCTTCTGCCCTTCACGCTCAACCAGAATCAGGCCGTTAACGTCGTATCCGCCGCGCTCGTTAGAGACGAAGCGTTCGATTTCAACGGTGACTGAATACGGCAGTTCTGCACCCAGGAAACGCATCAGTTTTTCACGGATGATTTCAGAGGCCATAAAGCGCTGCGAACGGTCGGTGATGTAGTCTTCCGGGAAGTGGTGAATAGCTTCCGGCAGGTGCTTACGCACGATACCAGCGATGGTATCCACGTTCAGACCGGTCTCTGCAGACATCGGTACGATATCGAGGAAGTCCATCTGGCTGCCGAGGAACTGCAGGTGCGGCAGCAGATCCGCTTTCTCCTGAACGTTATCGACTTTGTTCACTGCCAGAATCACCGGCGCTTTACCGCCGCGCAGTTTGTTCAGCACCATCTCGTCGTCAGGCGTCCAGCGGGTACCTTCAACCACGAAAATGATCAGCTCAACGTCACCGATAGAGCTGCTCGCCGCTTTGTTCATCAGACGGTTGATTGCACGCTTCTCTTCCATGTGCAGACCCGGGGTATCAACGTAGATAGCCTGGTACGCACCTTCGGTATGAATACCGACAATACGGTGACGCGTGGTTTGCGCTTTACGAGACGTGATGGAGATCTTCTGCCCCAGCAGTTCGTTCAGCAGCGTGGATTTGCCAACGTTCGGACGACCGACGATGGCAACAAATCCGCAGTAAGTTTTTTCTTCGCTCATTCCAGCTCCAGCTTTTTCAACGCCTGTTCGGCGGCAGCCTGTTCCGCCTTGCGACGACTGGAACCTGTGCCGACCACCGGTTCACTCAGGCCGCTAACCTGGCAGTGGATAGTAAATTCTTGATCGTGTGCTTCCCCGCGCACCTGAACCACCAGATAAGACGGCAGCGGCAGGTGACGGCCTTGCAGATACTCCTGCAAGCGTGTTTTTGGATCTTTTTGTTTATCACCTGGGCTGATTTCGTCCAGACGTGTCTGGTACCAGGAGAGGATCAGCCTCTCAACGGTTTGAATATCACTGTCGAGGAACACCCCGCCAATTAACGCTTCAACCGTATCCGCCAGAATAGATTCCCGACGGAAGCCGCCGCTTTTCAGCTCACCCGGCCCTAAGCGCAGGCATTCGCCCAGCTCAAATTCACGAGCGATTTCCGCCAGCGTATTGCCGCGAACCAGCGTCGCACGCATACGACTCATATCGCCTTCATCCACGCGTGGGAAGCGGTGATAGAGCGCGTTCGCGATCACATAGCTTAAAATTGAATCGCCCAAAAACTCTAAGCGTTCGTTGTGCTTGCTGCTGGCACTGCGGTGCGTTAATGCCTGTTGCAACAGTTCCTGATGAACAAAAGTGTAGCCCAGCTTTCGTTGAAGCCGATTAATTACGATGGGGTTCATGCGATACCAAATAAATAAATGCGTCAAAAATGCAGCACACGAAACAGACCTGAAGGAAACCAATGCGGTTTCGTGTGCCGTGTCCCTGATAAGAGACATCCGAAACTTCGGGGGGATATTCTATACGCAACGACAAGGGATGTCGTTAGTTTGAATGGATTAAAACACGAAATAATTCACGCGGCGACTATTCAGCCACCGCGTGAAGTCAGGCTAAGAATTAATGGATCCCACCGATGCGGCTTAAACGCACGCCGGTTGGCCATTGACCCTCTTGTTTTTCAAAGCTCATCCAGATGGCGGTCGCTTTACCCACCAGGTTCGCTTCCGGCACAAAGCCCCAGTAACGGCTGTCCGCGCTGTTGTCGCGGTTGTCACCCATCATGAAGTAGTGGCCCGGTGGCACTATCCAGGTTGCCAGCGGCAAACCGGACTGGTGGTAATACATGCCGACCTGATCCTGCGCGATTGGCACGGTCAGGATACGGTGATTCACATCGCCCAGTGTCTCCTGACGCTGCGTCAGACGCACGCCATCCGCTTTGCTTTCGCCCTGTGGCATCTCAAAGAAGCCGCTGGTCGCTTCGCCGCCGTTGCTGCGGGAGAAGGTCTGGACGAAATCGCTCGGTTCAACGTTGGAGTAGGTCACCGGCAGCGCGCTGCCGCACGCCTGACCGGAGCTGCATCCTGGCTGAATGGTGACCTGCTTGGCGATCGGATCGTAGGTGACTTTATCCCCAGGCAGACCCACGGCACGCTTGATGTAATCAAGGCGCGGATCTTCCGGGTATTTGAACACCACAATGTCGCCACGTTTCGGATGACCGGTTTCAATCAGCGTCTTCTGGTAGATAGGATCTTTAATCCCGTAGGCGAATTTCTCCACCAGGATAAAGTCACCAATCAGCAGCGTTGGCATCATCGAACCAGACGGGATCTGGAACGGTTCATAGATAAATGAACGCACGATCAACACGATGGCCAGCACCGGGAAGACCGACGCGCCGGTTTCCAGCCAGCCCGGTTTCGGGCCAACTTTCTTCAGCGTCTTTTTATCCAGCGCTTCGCCAGTGGCAACCTGTGCTGCTGCCTGACGTTCCCGACGCTTGGGCGCGAAGATAAACTTATCAACGCACCACAAAAGGCCCGTTACCAGTGTGGCAATCACCAGAATCAGGGCAAACATGTTCGCCATGCCAACTCCTTAGAGATTATTTATTGTCTTTACCGACATGCAGAATGGCGAGGAAGGCTTCCTGCGGCAGTTCGACGTTACCGATCTGCTTCATTCGCTTTTTACCCTCTTTCTGTTTTTGCAGCAGCTTTTTCTTACGGCTGATATCGCCACCGTAGCATTTCGCCAGAACGTTTTTACGCAGCTGCTTAACGGTCGAACGCGCGATAATGTGCGTGCCGATGGCCGCCTGAATCGCGATATCAAACTGCTGACGCGGGATCAGATCTTTCATCTTCTCAACCAGTTCACGGCCACGGCTCTGAGAGTTATCGCGGTGCGTGATCAGCGCCAGTGCATCGACGCGCTCGTTGTTGATAAGAACATCAACGCGAACCATGTCAGACGCCTGGAAGCGTTTGAAGTTGTAGTCCAGCGACGCATAGCCACGGGAGGTAGACTTCAGACGGTCGAAGAAGTCGAGCACCACTTCCGCCATTGGGATTTCATAGGTCAGCGCGACCTGGTTACCGTGGTAAACCATGTTGGTCTGCACGCCACGCTTCTCAATACACAGCGTAATCACGTTGCCGAGGTAAGCCTGCGGCAGCAGCATGTGACATTCCGCGATTGGCTCACGCAGTTCATAGATGTTATTCAGCGGCGGCAGCTTGGAAGGGCTATCAACGTAGATAGTTTCTTTGCCCGTGGTTTCCACTTCATACACTACGGTAGGCGCGGTGGTGATCAGATCCAGATCGTATTCACGTTCCAGACGTTCCTGAATGATTTCCATGTGCAGCAGGCCGAGGAAGCCGCAGCGGAAGCCGAAGCCCAGCGCCGTAGAGCTTTCTGGCTCATAGAACAGGGAAGCATCGTTCAGGCTCAGCTTGCCGAGCGCATCACGGAAGTTTTCGTAATCGTCAGAGCTGACCGGGAATAGGCCGGCGTAAACCTGAGGTTTCACCTTTTTAAAGCCCGGCAGCGCTTTATCCGCTGGGTTACGCGATGTCGTTAAGGTATCCCCTACCGGCGCGCCCAGGATGTCTTTGATTGCACAAACCAGCCAGCCTACCTCGCCGCATTTCAGCTCGGTACGGTCAACCTGTTTCGGCGTGAAGATACCCAGACGGTCTGCGTTGTAGACCTGACCGGTACTCATCACCTTAATTTTGTCGCCTTTACGCATAGTGCCGTTTTTAATACGCACCAGCGATACCACGCCCAGGTAGTTATCGAACCAGGAGTCGATAATCAGCGCCTGCAGCGGGCCTTCCGGGTCACCTTCCGGCGGTGGAATATCGCGCACCAGACGTTCCAGCACGTCGGTCACGCCCACGCCGGTTTTCGCCGAGCAGCGTACTGCATCGGTGGCGTCGATGCCGACGATATCTTCAATCTCTTCCGCTACGCGCTCTGGATCGGCGGCTGGCAGGTCGATTTTATTCAGAACCGGCACGACTTCCAGATCCATTTCCATGGCGGTGTAGCAGTTAGCCAGCGTCTGTGCTTCTACGCCCTGCCCGGCGTCAACCACCAGCAATGCGCCTTCACAGGCCGCGAGGGAACGGGAAACTTCATAGGAGAAGTCGACGTGGCCTGGGGTGTCGATAAAGTTCAGCTGATAGGTTTCCCCGTCGGCTGATTTAAAGTCCAGCGTCACGCTCTGCGCTTTGATGGTAATGCCACGTTCGCGTTCCAGATCCATTGAATCCAGAACCTGGGCTTCCATTTCGCGGTCGGAAAGGCCACCACAAATCTGAATAATGCGGTCAGACAGCGTCGATTTACCGTGGTCGATATGTGCAATGATGGAGAAGTTACGTATATTCTTCATATATTAAAATATTTATGCCTTACGAATACTTTGAGGCCGCGGTACGGAGCCTGACGTTGTATACACGTCATCCTTCGAGTTGCCTCGGCGTTGGCTGCACTCACTCACCCCTATCACGTACTGGTGTACGTTCCCGGGGATTCATTCGCTTGCCGCCTTGATGCAACTCGAATGATTTTGTGTATAGTCGTTCGAAAACGCCGCATTCTACACTACAACCGCGTAACCAGGAAATGCTCTTCCCGCAAGCATAGCGCTTCCTGCGAGGAGCGTTCCAAAAATAATAAAGCCAGCGTAATCACTGGCTCATTTCGGTAGACGATGTCGTGCGAATCAGGTCGGGCGGAAGCCCCACGCTGATGATGATGGGCTGCCAGGTTTCCCTCGCGGCAAGCCGCGGCGAGAGGCCTTTGGCAATCAGGAACCCGCCAACGCCGCCGAGCACCGCGCCGCTGAGCGCCGCAATATCGGTGCCGAACAGGACCTGGAACAGTGCAGCGACCACGAACAGCCCCAGCAGCGGAGACATATAAACCAGCATGGCAGAGCCAAGCAGGCTACCTTCGGTAATGCCCAATTCCACTTTTTGCCCTGTCACCAGCGGTTCAGCGCTAGGAACAGAAATAGTGTGGGTGGTCTGCGGCCCCAGCTTATTCAGCACTCGGCTGCCGCAGCCTGCACGTGATGCGCAGCTATTGCAGGAGGCTTTTACATCGCAACTCACCTGCGCAATTCCGTTATCCCAGGCAATAACGGTAGCCCACTCTTTAATCATTGCGCGCCCTTGAATTGAATACCGTCAGCAACGCGTTTCGCCGTCGGAGGCGGAAGCTCGCCAACAATCGTGATATCGGCCTGATTGCGGATGGTCGTTGTGACCGTTCGACGACCAGTACGCAGCATCTGCTCGCTACTGTTGGCCGTCGCGCGGCTGATGTTCACAGAGAAGCTAAACAGACCGTCGGAATAGAGACGGGATTCAACCGGGCTGTCGACGCTCGGCAGCGTGCGACGGCTGCTGGAGACCTCTTTAAAGCCCTGCGGCAGCCAGCTTGTCGTCCAGTTGAAGGTCGCATTGGTCCCTGTTGGCAAGGAGAGCTGCGGTGGCAGGTTGGCTTTCGCCAGCCCCTGCATGCTGGAGCTTACCTGATCGCCCGTTGAGAGAGCCACAACCCGGAACTGTTCCAGAGTCTCGCCATCGCGGTCGAGCAGGTCAACGCGCATCGGCAGCTTGCTTTCGGAGTCCATCCACACGATATAGCTATAGCGTGTGCCGTCTCGCGCCACGACGCGGATCACATCACACATGCGGTCCGCAATACGCGTACGTCCTACGGAGATAAAATCGTAGTAAGGCGCCAGACGTTTGAAATCGGTATAAACCAGAGAGGGTAGCGAGTCGACAATATAGTCGCCGTTCAGCGTGAACGGATCGAGACCCGGCTCAAAGTAGCTGATCTCGTTTCCACGCTGAACCACTTCGCGGCGCGGGCCGTCCATCTGCAGCAATTCCGCCAGCGGTTGTCCATTAAGACGCACGTGACGATAGCGCAGAGATTCAACGCCTGATTTATTAATGCTGACGAACGACAGCTCGTAGTTGAGTGACTGACTGGCCAGATTCATCTCCTGCAACAACGCCCCGGACGATACATCAGCCGAGGCGTTGGCGGTGAAGAACAGGCTACCAGCCACAAGTGACATGGCACACCAAAGTTGCTTCATTACTGCGATTGCGTTCCTAGAGTTTGATATCCTGGCACCTGAACAGCCGCTTGCTGGGTTTGTGCCTGCTCAAACTGAAGCTGTTCTGAATGCAAGCGACGCTGCAATTCATAGTCCTGCAGCATAGCATTAATACGACGGCGCTGTTCCTGAACCTGTTGCGGCCCGGTGCTGCCTGCCGACGCTTCCGAAGGAACCCCCAGACTCACTGGACTGGCTTTACCCATCATCGGCAGCGTGTTGAATACCGGTGATTCAGGTTGGGAGGATTCCGGTTGCCCATTATAGTGCTGAACGCCGACAATAACAGCAAGCGATACGCAAGCTGCCACCCCCATCTGGGTAAGCGAACTGGCCCATGGACGAACCTTGCTCCAGAACGGCATCTTCTGCCATTGATGTGGTGCTGGCTGGGCTTCAGGAATAAGCGGCGCTGTCGGAAGACGAACGGGCTCATTTTCGATGGCGGCCATAACGCGAGAGGAAATATCGAAGTGAAGCACGTCACCGGTGTCGCCGCGAAGCGAGTCGCGGATCAGGTGATAGCTTGCCCAGGTTTCCTGTAACTCTGGCGAGCGCGTCAACTCTGTCAGCAGCTCGTTATCCAGCGTTTCACCATCCATTAAGGCGGAAAGTTTTTCTTTCTGCATGCCTAATACCTTTTCCAGTATCCCGCTTCCATCAACGCCTGATAAGCGGTTGAACTTTATTATCAATAGCTTCTCGCGCACGGAAGATACGTGAACGAACCGTACCGACCGGACAATCCATGATAGCCGCTATCTCTTCATAGCTTAGGCCATCGAGCTCCCGCAAGGTAATTGCCATGCGTAAATCTTCCGGAAGCGCATCAATGGTACGAAAAACTATCTGTCTCAGTTCTTCTGACAACATTAAGTTCTCAGGGTTCGAAATTTCTTTCAAAGCGCCACCGCTTTCAAAGTTTTCGGCGTCGTTCGCGTCAACATCACTAGACGGCGGACGACGACCCTGAGCAACCAGGTAATTTTTAGCTGTATTCACCGCAATACGGTACAGCCACGTATAGAAAGCACTATCTCCCCGGAAAGAATCCAGCGCGCGATAGGCCTTAATAAAAGACTCTTGTACCACATCCGGCACATCGCCAGAGGGTACATAGCGGGAGACCAGGCTCGCAACCTTATGCTGATAGCGCACTACCAGAAGGTTAAAAGCTTTCTGATCTCCTTTCTGGACCCGTTCAACCAGGACCTGGTCCGTTAACTGCTCGCTCATCCGAGGTAATGTCTCCCCAAACCTTATTCCCATGCGTAATCAGAATGCCACTCCAGCACTACATTATGAGCAAGCAGTGACTTAGAGTGTTCGAGTTTCGTAAAGTTCCGTTACGCTTTGTTTTTTCTTTAGCCGCAAACCGTTCATTGTCTATCATTATAAGTCTGCTGATGCTTACCAATACGTAAGTTGCGAAATAAAAACGCAAATCCCGTGAAGAGTAACGTAACGCGGCTTTTATTTCACCATAAATACGTCTCAAACCTCATAGCGTTCTTCTTATTTCTTCGCCTCTCTTCTCGCCTGTTTTGTCACCAGATGTTTAGCAATTACAACCATAGTTCAAAAAAACCCTGCACACCTCGCTTTTATAGTGCTACTCTGCGATCACCGTGTTTAGTAAATTAAACAAAGATAATGAACTCACTTCCAGAACTTTCTTGTGATGTACTGATTATCGGCAGCGGGGCTGCGGGTTTATCGCTGGCGCTGCGTCTTGCAGAGCACAGTTCGGTTATCGTGCTGAGCAAAGGGCCGATTAGCGAAGGCTCAACCTTCTATGCGCAAGGCGGTATCGCCGCCGTTTTCGATGAAACGGACAGCATTGAATCGCACATTGATGACACGCTGATTGCCGGCGCCGGAATTTGCGACCGTCAGGCCGTATCGTTTGTCGCCAGCAACGCTAAACACTGCGTGCAGTGGCTTATCGATCAGGGCGTGCTGTTTGATACTCAGGTGCAGGCAAACGGAGAAGAGAGTTATCATCTGACGCGCGAAGGAGGACACAGCCATCGACGCATTCTGCACGCCGCCGATGCTACCGGGCGCGAAGTCGAGAATACCCTGGTGAGTAAGGCCATTAACCACCCCAATATCCGTATTCTCGAGCGCAGCAACGCCGTTGATTTAATTATCTCAGATAAGGTCGGCCTGCCAGGGACCCGTCGCGTGGTAGGTGCGTGGATTTGGGATCGCAATAAAGAGAAGGTTGAAACCTGTGCGGCAAAATCAGTCGTACTGGCCACCGGCGGGGCATCCAAGGTTTATCAGTACACCACCAACCCGGATATCTCTTCTGGAGACGGTATCGCCATGGCCTGGCGCGCAGGCTGTCGCGTGGCGAACCTCGAGTTCAATCAGTTCCACCCGACGGCGCTGTATCATCCACAGGCGCGTAACTTCCTGCTGACCGAAGCGCTGCGCGGCGAAGGCGCGCATCTGAAGCGCCCTGATGGCAGTCGCTTTATGCCAGACTTTGACGAGCGCGCTGAGCTGGCACCTCGCGATATCGTCGCGCGCGCTATCGACCATGAAATGAAGCGCCTTGGCGTCGACTGCATGTACCTCGACATCAGTCATAAGCCAGAAGATTTTGTGCGCCAGCACTTCCCGATGATTTATGACAAATTACTGGGCCTTGGCATCGACCTGACCAAAGAACCGGTACCGATCGTGCCTGCTGCGCACTACACCTGCGGCGGCGTGATGGTTGACGACTATGGCCGCACCGATGTTGACGGCCTTTATGCCATCGGCGAAGTGAGCTATACCGGCCTGCACGGGGCCAACCGCATGGCGTCGAATTCACTGCTGGAGTGCCTGGTCTACGGTTGGTCGGCGGCGGAAGATATTCACAAGCGCATGCCGTACGCGCGTCAGGCGGAAAAACTGCCCGCGTGGGATGAAAGTCGCGTGGAAAACTCCGATGAGCTGGTCGTCATCCAGCATAACTGGCACGAGCTGCGCCTCTTTATGTGGGACTATGTCGGCATTGTGCGCACCACCAAACGTCTGGAGCGCGCGCTGCGTCGTATCACCATGCTGCAACAGGAGCTGGACGAGTACTATTCACGTTTCCGCGTATCGAACAACCTGCTGGAGCTGCGTAATCTGGTTCAGGTTGCCGAGCTTATCGTACGCTGCGCGATGATGCGCAAAGAGAGTCGCGGCCTGCACTACACGCTGGATTATCCGGATCTGTTAGCGGAGTCGGGGCCATCCGTCCTTTCGCCGCTGGTTCACATAAATAAATAGAACGCCTGGGTCAGCGCAGTGTAGCCTTCCGAGTACTGCTGCTCTGGCCCACGGATCACAAGCCTGTCGCTAAAGCACTCTCCCCCTTTTGGAGAAAACGCCAGCAGTACGCGATGTGGCAGGCGCATTTCAGTTTCCGCCACGTCGGTACGCAGGCGCAAATGCCAGCCCATGGATAACGCCTGTTGAGTAAACATCTGGCCGATGTTTTCCGGCAGCACCACGCAGAAGAAACCATCTTCAGTAATCGCATTCGCCGCGCAGGCCAGCAGCGTTTCGTGGTCGAGTGAGGTGGTATAACGCGCCTGCTCGCGCTGCGGCGTGGCGCACTCCACGCCCTGCTCATAGTAAGGCGGGTTGCTGACAATCAGGTTATAGCGCGTCGTCAATCCAGCCACCCACTGCTGAATATCCGCTGTGTGAACCTGAATACGTTCAGCCCACGGCGATTCGGCCGCGTTTTCCCGCGCCTGTTCAGCCGCATCTTCATCGAGCTCAACGGCATCGATAACCACATTTTCATCGGTACGCTGCGCCAGCATTAACGCCAACAGGCCGCTTCCCGTACCAATATCAAGGATCCGATTAACCCGAGCGATAGGCGACCACGCACCCAGTAAAATACCGTCCGTACCCACCTTCATCGCACAACGATCGTGGGCAACAAAAAACTGCTTAAAAGTAAATCCGTTGCGGCGCAGCGCGGATTTAGAATCAGAGATCATGGTCAACCTTGCCAGGGGAACTGCATGTGCTTTTATAGCTATGCACAATACCCGAGAACAGATAGCCATACAAACAGATGAAGATTAGAGCCGTAACGTCTATAATCAGCGCCTCACACAGAGGTAATCATGACTGTAACGACTTTTTCCGAACTTGAACTTGACGAAAGCCTTCTGGAAGCCCTCCGGAGCAAAGGCTTTACACGCCCGACTGCCATTCAGGCTGCCGCCATTCCGCCTGCGCTCGATGGACGTGATGTTCTCGGTTCTGCACCAACCGGCACCGGTAAAACAGCGGCGTATTTGCTGCCTGCGTTGCAGCACCTGCTCGACTTCCCGCGCAAAAAATCTGGCCCGCCGCGCATCCTGATCCTCACGCCTACGCGTGAACTGGCGATGCAGGTCGCCGATCATGCTCGCGAGCTGGCAAAAAACACGCATCTGGATATCGCTACCATCACCGGCGGCGTCGCGTATATGAACCACGCCGAAGTGTTCAGCGAAAACCAGGATATTGTGGTGGCGACCACCGGTCGTCTGCTGCAGTATATTAAAGAAGAAAACTTCGACTGCCGCGCCGTTGAGACGCTGATCCTCGACGAAGCAGACCGTATGCTGGACATGGGCTTCGCCCAGGACATCGAGCATATTGCCGGTGAAACCCGCTGGCGTAAGCAGACGCTGCTGTTCTCCGCCACGCTGGAAGGCGAAGCGATTAAAGACTTTGCCGAACGTCTGCTGGAAGATCCGGTCGAAGTATCTGCAACACCGTCGACCCGCGAGCGTAAGAAAATTCATCAGTGGTACTATCGCGCTGATAACTTCGAACACAAGGTTGAGCTGCTGAAACACCTGCTGAAGCAGGAAGATGCCACCCGTACCATCGTGTTTGTGCGTAAGCGTGAGCGCGTGCACGAGCTGGCGGAAATCCTGCGCCAGGCCGGTATCAACAACTGCTATCTCGAAGGCGAAATGCCGCAGATCAAGCGTAACGAGGGCATCAAGCGTCTGACCGACGGTCGCGTTAACGTGCTGGTCGCAACCGACGTTGCCGCGCGCGGGATTGATATCCCCGACGTCAGCCACGTGATTAACTTCGATATGCCGCGCGGCGCAGATACCTATCTGCACCGTATCGGTCGAACCGGCCGTGCCGGGCGTAAAGGGACGGCGATTTCCCTGGTGGAAACGCATGATCACCTGCTGCTGCTGAAAATCGGCCGCTATATCGAAGAACCGCTGAAGTCTCGCGTGATTGAAGAACTGCGTCCGACGACGCGTGCACCGAGCGACAAAATGACGGGTAAACCGTCGAAAAAAGTCCTCGCTAAACGCGCTGAGAAGAAAAAAGAGAAGGACAAAGAAAAACCGCGCGTCAAGGTACGCCATCGCGATGCCAAGAACGTTGGCAAACGCCGCAAGCCAAGCGGCAGCGCTGCGCCAGAGCAGACTAGCGAAGAGTAAAACAAACGCCGGGATAACCTCCCGGCGTTTTCATATTGCAAGGTAACAGAAGCTGGCCATGAAGAAAAAAGAGTTTGTGACCCAGGATCTCCTCAGCAAAATTTACCAGCAGCACAGCGAAGGGCCACGTAAGCTCCCGCCAGAGAGACAGCTGGCCGAGGAGTACGGCGTGTCGCGCTTTACCATTCGTCAGGCGCTGGAGAAACTCGCCAGTATCGGGGTGGTTCGCATTGTGCAAGGTTCCGGTATCTGGATTAACGAGCAGACGCGCAACAACCCGCTGGTCTATAACTCAATAACCGAAAAGCGCTTCGATCAGATGCGCTATCGTATGATAAGCCTGCACAAAAAGCGGCCCGAACGGGAAGACAGGCAAATTTTCGGCCTCACCGATGATGATTTTATCTGGCAGTTCTGCCGGTTACGCTTTGTCGATGACGTCGCAACCCAAATTGAAATCTCCCGCATGCCCGCCGCGATGTTCAGCGATCTCAATCAGGTCGTGATTGAACGCTCGTTGCAGCAATACGTGCTGAGCAAAGGGTTGCAGATTTCCCACCTGCTGACCAGCTACCGGGCGGTCAGCGTAAGCCGCGAGCAGTCAATGCTGCTGGGCTGCAAAAAGGGCAGCCCAGCGATGCACATCAATAACCGCGGGATCCTCGACGGCGGGCGTGTGTATGAGATAAGCGACATTATCGATATCAACTACAGCTGCACCTACGTGATCCCACATAACCGCGATAACCTCACCTTCCGCCAGCAGCCTCAGGGCTGATTTACGGCGTGTGAATAGTGCCGTCTGGTAGACGGCTCTGGGTCCATTCGTGCGGGCGGTATGCTACCGGATGCTGCAACGCCAGCGCTTCATCAAAACCTACGCCAATGCCGGGCACCGTCGGCGGGTAGATAAAGCCATTTTTCACCTCAGGCGCACCGGGGAATACCGCATCCGTCATGGCAGAGCGTGGGATAAACTCCTGGATAGCGGCATTGTGCAGATGGATATTCAGGTGCGTATTCACCGCCACGCCGATAGGCGTCATATCCCCAGGACCGTGCCATGCCAGGCGCACGCCAAAGGCCTGGCACAGTACCGCCAGCTTCAGCGCAGGCGTAATGCCGCCAATCTGCGAAATATGGCAACGGATAAAATCAATCTGCCGGTTGACGATAAGGTCATGCCACTCAGCAGGGTTATTGAATAACTCTCCCATCGCTAACGGCACGCTGCTCTGCTGGCGAATCTGCGCCAGCCACGGGCTCTGCTGCGGCGATAAAATATCTTCAATAAACCACGGCTGATAGGGTTCAAGCTGCTTTGCCAGCTGTAGCGCCTGCTGCGGAAAGAGGCGTTCGTGGACATCATGTAAAATGTGGAAACGATGCCCGTAACGCGCGCGAAGCAGCCGGAACATCTCAACCGTATTGCGCACGTACTCGTCCTGATCGAACCATGCTCCCGGCGTCGGGTTCTCCGGCGTATGCATTTCTCGCGGCGTACCGCCGTAAAAACCAAGCTGGCAGCGAATATGGCGATAGCCCTGCTCCAGAAGTTTATCGACAGAGATAAACAGCTCATCTGGCGTTTCGCCGCTGGCATGGGTATAGGCCGCAATCGCATCGCGGGATTTTCCCCCCAACAGCTGATACAGCGGCATACCAGCAAGCTGCGCTTTGATATCCCACAGCGCCATATCCACACCTGAAATGGCGTTATTCATCGCCGGGCCGTTACGCCAGTAAGCATTAACGTTCATCATCTGCCAGAGGTCTTCGATATTGTTGGCGTCTCGCCCCACCAGCAACGGTTGAAGATATTCATCCACCAGCGTTTTCACCGCCAGCGGGCGCTGTTGGAACGTTGCGCAGCCCAACCCCACCACTCCATTATCCGCTGTCACCCGCACCGTCACCAGATTGTGGCGGTCTGGGCGGGTGATAAAGCACTCAATCGCAGTAATCAACGTCGGTTTCACAGAAAGCTCCCTGTGCAAAATAAATATCAATTTCTTATTATCTTCACCCTATTTTCAGGGTTCGGTAAACCTTTTTATCGAATAAATATTTTGGTCTGGAAATAGAGATATTTATATTTAAAAAACGTACCAATTTACTAATTACCTACCACTCAATGCCAAATACAGAAAAGAATGTGATTTTCATCATCATTTATTGGTTTGTTTTTACTGATTAGCTTATTTACCATTTCTACAGACAAAGATAACAACATACATATCGCAGGAGCCGCTATGGGGACGCAAGAGGCTATCAGCCGAATTATTGGTCTGGTGGGTGGTCGGGAAAATATCAATAAAGTCTGGCACTGTATGACGCGGTTACGCTTTGATTTAATTGATGATAATAAAGTCGCGCAGGAAGAAATTAAAAACCTGCCTGGCGTTCTGGGCGCACAGCTACAAAGCGATCAGTTTCAAATAATTATCGGGCCCAGGGTCAATAGCTGGTACGAACAACTGCAGGAGACCTTAGGCACCGGCGGCCAGAACGTATCTCACAGCACGCCTAAAGCGCGTAAAAGCCTGGTATCGCTGTTTATGGATACGGTCTCTGGCGTATTTGGTCCAATCGTTCCCGCAATTGCGGGCGCCGGGATGATTAAAGGGCTGCTGGCCGGGCTTATCGCACTGAAGCTGGTGTCGCCGAAAAGTGATACCGTGATGATAATCGACCTGATCGCGAGCGGTGTTTTCTACTTCCTACCGTTTTTCCTGGCCGTTTCGGCAGCGAAGATCTTCAAGACCAATGAGTATCTGGCGGCGGCGGTTGCGGCATGCCTGATGTATCCGACGCTAATTGACGCCGCAAAAGCGCTGGCGGCCCATCAGGCGGATGCTGCCTCTGCGCTCTGGTTATTTAACGCCATTCCGGTCTCGGTCTTTAACTACGCCTCAAGCGTTATCCCGGTCATTTTCTCGATTCTGGCGCTGAAATACATTCATCAAGCGGTCGACAAAATCATGCCGGAGGTATTGAAAACGGTCTTTACCCCAACGCTGACGCTGTTCCTTGCCGCGCTGGCAGCGCTGGTCATCATTGGTCCGATTGGTATCTGGCTGGGTAAAATGCTGGCGTGGTTTATCGAAGGGCTGTTTGGCGTATCGGCAAGCTTCGCCGGGCTGGTTGTCGGCGCGATTCGTCCGGTGGCGATTCTGACCGGAATGCATCACGCCATGACGCCGATTGCCCTGCAAAACTTTAGCGACCGTGGCTACGACATGCTGATGCCGATGATGTTTATGGCTAACATGGCCATCGCAGGCTCCACCTTTGCCATCTGGCGAGTGAGCAAAGAGAACCGGACGGTGACGCTTTCCGCCGCGATTTCCGCGCTGTTGGGCATTACCGAGCCCGCGCTGTTCGGCGTACTTACGCGTTACAAAAAAGCGTTTATCGCGGCGACCATCGCCAGTTCTCTGGCATCGGCGTTTATCGCCTTCTTTGGCGTGCGGCTGTATGGCTATATTTTATCAAGTATTTTTAGCCTGCCCGCCTATATCGGCCCCTACTTTGTCTTTGCGCTTTCCGGCGTGGCCATCGCGCTAATCCTCTCCTTTACGCTCACTACCCTTCTGGTTGGACGCGAAGAAGCAAAATAAAAAAATCCCCCCGCAGGCACCCTGCGGAGGGATTCGTCTACTGATGCCGGGCTAGCCCGGCACGCCATTTTCCCACCCCTGAGAAATTACAGGCTCTCAGTAAAGGTACGAGCAATAACGTCGCGCTGCTGCTCTGGAGTCAGTGAGTTAAAGCGCACTGCATAACCAGAAACACGGATGGTCAGCTGTGGGTATTTTTCTGGATGCTCAACCGCGTCCATCAGAGTTTCACGACGCAGCACGTTTACGTTCAGGTGCTGACCGCCTTCTACGCGAACTTCTGGTTTCGCTTCAACCGGGATTTCACGGTATTCAATGTCGCCCAGCGCGCTAACGGCTACAACGTCATCTTCTGCGTAACCGCCTTTTGCACACAGGCAGCGTGCTTCGCCTTTCTCGCTGTCGAGCAGCCAGAATGAGTTCAGCAGGTCTTTGTTTGCAGCTTTTGTGATCTGGATACCTGTAATCATTTGATGCCTCCCTAAGGCTCTTTATATTCGTTTTTAACCGGCCTGACCGCGGCCAATTGGTAAAACCATTGTTGCTTGAGTGTATATATACCCCTCGAACACCCTTGATTCTTTGATTTAAATCAATAAAAACCACACCATAAAAGAGGTCATATCTGAAAATACTTGTTTTGCATCAAGTTACGCCCTGCGATACACACAAAAATCTTTGTAAAGATTCAACTTTTTTTGTGCCACCAGCGATAACTGCTGCCTTCTGATTTTGTGATGTCGAAAGAAGCAGTTAAGCTATACCGATAGCAATTCGCAGGAGAGCGAGATGACCACCCCATTAACCTGGCACGACGTGCTGGCCGCTGAGAAAGAGCAGCCTTATTTTGTGAACACCCTAGCCACCGTCGCCAGCGAGCGTCAGTCCGGCCAGACTATCTATCCGCCGCAGAAAGATGTCTTTAACGCTTTTCGCTTTACCGAGTTAAACGATGTGAAGGTCGTGATCCTCGGGCAGGACCCGTATCACGGTCCCAATCAGGCGCACGGTCTGGCCTTCTCCGTGCAGCCGGGTATCGCGACGCCGCCCTCCCTCTTGAATATGTATAAAGAGCTTGAAGGAACCATCCCCGGTTTTACGCGCCCAAACCACGGCTATCTTGAGAGCTGGGCGCGCCAGGGCGTGCTGCTGCTTAACACCGTGCTGACCGTTCGTGCAGGACAGGCGCACTCGCACGCAAGCCTTGGCTGGGAAACTTTTACCGATAAAGTGATCGCGCTGATTAACGAACATCGCGAAGGCGTCGTGTTCTTATTATGGGGATCGCACGCGCAGAAAAAAGGCGCGATTATTGATACTCAGCGCCACTGCGTGCTGAAAGCACCTCACCCATCGCCGCTCTCTGCGCACCGCGGGTTCTTTGGCAGTAACCATTTTGTGAAGGCGAATGAGTGGCTAGAGCAGCGTGGCGAAGCGCCGATTGACTGGATGCCGGTGCTGCCGGAATAGTTCGGGAAATATTGCAGATATAAAAAAAACCGGTCGAGTCGCCTCTTCCGGTTTTTTTTCAACAGCGCGTTTGATTACGCTTTATGCTGACGCCACCATTCGGCTAACAGGACGCCCGTCGCCACAGAGACGTTCAGGCCTTCAACGGCACGAGTTCCGTCGATAGAAACGCTCATGTCAGCAATAGCGGCCGCCGCTTCGGAAACGCCATCGCGATCCTGACCCAGCGCCAGAACCATCTTCTTAGGCAGCTCGGATTTGAACAGCGGCAGGCCACGGCCGTTGCCGCTGGTCGTTACGATGGTGTAGCCCGCATCGCGGAACTGCTCCAGCGCATCGATGAAACCGTCACCGGTAATAGGTTCAACGTGTTCAGCGCCACCTTCTGCGGTACGGATAGCCGCACCGGATTCCAGCAGAGCCGCATCCTGCAGTACCACGCCTTTCACACCGAAGTGTGCGCAGCTGCGGATCATCGCGCCGAGGTTGTGCGGGTTACCCGCATCTTCCAGCGCCAGTACACAGTCATCTTCGCCGCTTTTTGCGACCCACTGCTGTACGGAAGTCCCGTTACGTTTTTTGATCAGGAAGCACACGCCGCCGTGGTGTTCAGTGCCGGACGCTTTCGCCAGCTCTTCTTCATCAACCACGTGATAGGCTTTACGGTTTGCCGCCATCCAGCGCAGCGCTTCTTTAAAGCGCGGAGTTACGCTCTGTACGAACCATGCGCGAACGATAGCGTCCGGACGGCTCTGGAACAGTGCCTGACAGGCGTTTTCGCCGTATACGCGGGTCTCTTCCGCGCGCTGACGACGCAGAACTTCTGGATCGATAAAGCTTTTACCGCTGATCCCGCCGTGATCGGCTTTCGCCGGCGCATCATCACCCGGAGCACGGGAAACCGTACGCCATGGGGAGCCTTCACCACGATCGCGATCGCGTTCTACATCGCGGTCACGGCCACGTTCACGGCCGCGTTCGCTGTTAGGACCCTTTCTCTCATCACGGGCAGGGCGACGACCGCCTTCGGCACGGGAAGCACCAGCACGGGATGTGCCAGGACGGCCTCCGCCTTTACCAGTACGAGGATTTTGGGTGCGTTTGTCCGAGTCATCGTCACTGCGGACGTACATCACTTTGACCTTGCCGTTTTTGTTCTTCAGTTCGTCGCTCATGTTTTTCTCCACCTGCGCTGCGCGAAGCGCGCAGATTACCTGATGTGCTAGCGCTTAGCTATGACTTCGTACAAAAGACCACGACTATTGTACCCATTGGATAAAACACATTGTCGATTAATACGCTCTGAACGATAATGCGTAACATTATAGAAACATTCGGCAACATTGCCGTTCTGCAACACGATGACCCAGAGGTGAGTTATGAATACCGTTTGTGCCCACTGCCAGGCGCTTAATCGCATTCCAGAAGCGCGTATTAACGAAGCGGCAAAATGTGGACGCTGTGGTGAAGACCTGTTTGATGGCGAAGTCATTAATGCCACGGACAGCACGCTGGATAAACTGCTGAAGGACGATCTCCCCGTTGTTGTTGATTTCTGGGCGCCATGGTGTGGCCCTTGCCGTAACTTCGCGCCCATCTTCGAGGATGTGGCCGAAGAACAAAGCGGCAAAATTCGCTTTGTGAAAGTGAACACCGAAGCGGAACGCGAGCTCAGCGCCCGTTTCCGTATTCGTAGCATCCCGACCATCATGATTTTCAAAAATGGTGAAGTCGTCGATATGCTTAACGGCGCGGTACCAAAAGCGCCGTTTGAAAGCTGGCTGAACGAAGCGCTGCAAGCATAATCCCACCGGGGCACATCTTGTGCCCCGTATCCGCCTCTGCGACAATAGTCTCTTTGCCGTACGATTCCCATGATTGATAACGCCGTTCTTCGGTTGCGCGCTGAGCGTTTAGCCCGTGCGACTCGACCTTTCCTTGCCCGTGGTAATCGGGTTCGCCGCTGCCAGCGTTGTCTGCTGGTACAACGCTATTGTCTGTGCGACACCATCGCCCCGCATCCGGCAAAGAGCCGCTTTTGCCTGGTGATGTTCGATACCGAACCAATGAAGCCCAGCAACACGGGTCGCCTGATTGCCGATATTTTGCCGCAAACAGATGCGTTCCAATGGTCACGTACCGAGCCGCCTCAGGCGCTGCTCGAGCTGGTTAAAAACCCGGACTATCAGCCAATGGTGGTTTTCCCGTCGTCTTATGCCGACCCGGGCCGTCAGGTACTCAGCGCGCCCCCCGCTGGAAAGCCGCCGCTGTTTATTATGTTAGACGGAACCTGGCCAGAAGCGCGGAAAATGTTCCGCAAAAGCCCGTGGCTGGACAATATCCCGCTTATCTCCGTCGACCTGTCGCGCGTATCCGCCTACAGCCTGCGGGAGGTGCATGCCGAAGGTCAGTACTGCACTGCGGAAGTGGCCATTGCGCTGCTGGATTTAGCCAATGATACCGGCGCGGCTTCAGCACTTAGCCAGCACTTCACCCGCTTTCGTGATAACTACCTTGCAGGAAAAGCTCATCATCAGGGCAACATCACAACAGCCGAAGCGGAAAACGGTTAAACTCATAGGATTACTGTCGCGTAAGGAAGACGGCTATGAGTCAACGTGGGCTGGAAGCACTTCTGAGGCCAAAATCTATTGCGGTGATTGGCGCCTCGATGAAACCACAGCGGGCCGGTTTTTTAATGATGCAGAACCTGCTGGCCGGTGGCTTTGCTGGCCCCGTTCTGCCCGTTACTCCGGCCTGGAAAGCGGTGCTCGGCGTTCTCGCCTGGCCGACTATTGCCAGCCTGCCCTTCTCTCCGGATCTTGCGGTACTTTGTACCCACGCGCGTCGTAACCTAGAACTGCTGGAGGCTCTGGGGGAAAAAGGCTGTAAAACCTGCATTATTCTCTCCTCGACGCCCGACCAGTTCAGTGAACTTAAAGCATGTGCTGCCCGCTACCAGATGCGCCTCCTTGGGCCAAACAGCCTGGGTTTGCTCGCGCCTTGGCAGGGTCTGAATGCCAGCTTTTCACCGGTGCCCATTCGCAAAGGGAAACTGGCCTTTATTTCTCAATCCGCCGCCGTTTCCAATACCATTCTCGACTGGGCCCAACAGCGCGAAATGGGGTTTTCCTACTTTATCGCGCTTGGCGACAGCCTGGACATTGATGTCGACGACCTGCTCGATTATCTGGCGCGGGACAGCAAAACCAGCGCCATCTTGCTCTATCTGGAGCAGCTCAGCGATGCGCGACGTTTTGTCTCTGCCGCGCGCAGCGCCTCACGCAATAAGCCGATTCTGGTGATCAAAAGCGGACGCAGCCCAGCGGCACAACGCCTGCTGCACGTGAACTCAGGTATGGACCCGGCATGGGATGCCGCGATTCAACGCGCGGGTCTGCTGCGCGTACAGGACACTCACGAACTTTTCTCTGCCGTTGAAACCCTTAGCCACATGCGCCCCTTGCGCGGCGAGCGGTTGATGATTATCAGCAACGGCGCGGCCCCAGCGGCACTGGCGCTGGATGAACACTGGGCGCGCAACGGTAAACTCGCCACACTCAGCGACGAGACGTGCCAGCAGCTACAGCAGCTATTGCCGGAAACCGTCGAAGCCAATAACCCGCTGGATTTGCGTGACGATGCCAGCATTGAACACTATTTAGCGGCGGTGAAAGTGCTGCTCGATAGCCCGGACCTGGATGCCCTGATGGTGATCCACTCCCCAAGCGCCACGGCGCCGGGAAGTGAAAGCGCGACAGCGTTGATTGACCTCATCAAGAAGCACCCGCGCGGGAACTATATTAGCGTGTTGACCAACTGGTGCGGCGAATACTCATCGCGGGAAGCGCGCCGCATGTTCAGCGATGCGGGCATTCCAACCTACCGCACGCCGGAAGGGACGATTACCGCCTTTATGCATATGGTGGAATACCGGCGTAACCAGAAGCAGCTGCGGGAAACACCGGCGCTGCCGCATAGCCTGACGGCAAATACCTCGCAGGCCCACGAGCTATTACAGCAGGCGATAGACAACGGCATCAGCGCGCTGGACACCCACGAAGTTCGTCCGATTCTGGAAGCCTACGGGCTGAATACGCTGCCGACCTGGATTGCCTCAGACAGCGCAGAGGCCGTTCATATCGCCGAGCAAATTGGGTATCCCGTGGCATTGAAGCTACGCTCGCCGGATATCCCGCATAAATCGGAAGTTCAGGGCGTGATGCTCTATCTTCGCACCGCTACCGAAGTGCAGCAAGCCGCCGACGCAATCCTCGACCGTGTCAAAATGACCTGGCCACAGGCGCGCATTCACGGCCTGCTGGTACAAAGTATGGCTAACCGTGCCGGCGCACAGGAATTACGCGTGGTGGTTGAGCACGACCCGGTTTTCGGCCCACTGATTATGCTGGGCGAGGGGGGTGTAGAGTGGCGTGCGGAAGATCAGGCCGCCGTTGCGCTACCGCCGCTCAATATGACGCTGGCGCGCTATCTGGTTATTCAGGCAATTAAGAGCAAAAAAATCCGCGGCCGCAGCGCACTCCGTCCGTTAGATATCCCGGGCTTAAGCCAGCTTTTAGTCCAGGTTTCTAACCTGATTGTCGATTGCCCGGAAATCCAACGCCTGGATATTCATCCGCTGTTAGTTTCCGGCAGTGAATTTACCGCGCTGGACGTCACGCTGGATATCGCTCCATTTAGCGGTTCAAGCGAAAGCCGCCTTGCTATTCGCCCGTATCCTCAACATCTTGAGGAGTGGGTGATCATGAAAAACGGTGAGCGCTGTTTGTTCCGCCCTATCCTCCCGGAAGATGAACCGCTGTTGCAGCAGTTCATCGCTCGAGTCACAAAAGAAGATCTTTACTATCGCTACTTCAGCGAGATTAACGAGTTTACCCACGACGATTTAGCCAATATGACGCAGATCGACTACGATCGAGAAATGGCCTTTGTTGCCGTTCATGGTTCCGGCGATGAGACAGAGATCCTCGGCGTAACACGAGCGATTTCCGATCCTGATAATATCGATGCGGAATTCGCCGTACTGGTACGTTCTGATCTGAAAGGCCTTGGGCTCGGCGGGCGGCTACTCGATAAACTGATTAACTATACCCGCGCTCACGGTTTACTGCGCCTGAATGGCATTACCATGCCCAATAACCGCGGGATGATAGCGCTCGCGAGAAAGCTCGGCTTTGACGTTGATATTCAGCTGGAAGATGGGATTGTGGGTCTTTCCTTAAGGCTGAGTAATGACTAAGTTGCTGGAAATGCTGCCCTTACCCGACAGAGATGATATCATTGACCGCTTACGTCGTCTGCCAGGTACAGAGGACCCTTCACTAAACCAGAGAAGAAACGCACTGTGATGTTGTCAAAATTTAAGCGTAATAAACATCAACAACACCTTGCCCAACTACCCAAGCTTTCACAGTCTGTTGATGATATTGAGTTTTTCTATGCTCCAGCAGATTTCCGTGAAGCTCTGCTCGCAAAAATCGCCAGCGCCACGCGCCGAATCTGCATCGTCGCGTTGTACCTCGAACAGGACGACGCCGGAAAGACGATTCTGCAAGCCTTGTACAACGCCAAACGTCAACGCCCGGAACTTGAAGTCCGTGTGCTGGTTGACTGGCATCGTGCACAGCGTGGGCGTATTGGTGCAGCGGCATCTAACACTAATGCCGACTGGTATTGCCGTACCGCGAAAGAAAACCCGGGCGTAGAGGTTCCCGTTTACGGCGTGCCTATCAACACCCGTGAAGCGCTCGGCGTACTGCACTTTAAGGGCTTCATTATTGATGACTGCGTGCTGTACAGCGGCGCGAGTATCAACGATGTCTATCTGCACCAGCACGATAAATATCGCTATGACCGCTATCAGTGCATTCGTAATCCGAAAATGGCCGACATCATGTTTAATTGGGTGTCGGAAAATCTGGTTGAAGGTCGCGGCGTTAACCGTCTCGATAATACCGAGCGTCCGAAAAGCCCAGAAATCAAAAACGATATCCGCCTGTACCGCCAGGAGTTACGTGATACCAGTTACCATTTTGAAGGCGATGCCAGCGATGATGAACTCACCGTCACGCCATTAGTTGGTCTGGGTAAAACCAGCGTTCTGAACAAGACGATTTTCCACCTGATGCCGTGCACTGAGGAAAAACTCACCATCTGCACGCCGTATTTCAACCTGCCTGCGCTGCTGGTGCGGAATATTATTCGCCTGCTGCGGGATGGAAAAAAGGTCGAGATTATCGTCGGTGATAAAACGGCAAATGACTTCTACATCCCGGAAAGCGAGCCGTTTAAAATTATCGGCGCGCTGCCTTATCTGTATGAAATTAACCTGCGTCGCTTCTTGAGTCGTCTGCAGTATTACATTAATACCGATCAGTTAACCGTGCGTCTGTGGAAAGACGAGGATAATACCTACCACCTGAAGGGGATGTGGGTTGACAACGAGTGGATCCTGCTCACCGGCAATAACCTCAATCCACGCGCCTGGCGTCTGGATCTGGAAAATGCCGTGCTGATCCACGATCCGAAAAAGCAGCTGGCCTCAATGCGCCAGAAAGAGCTGGATCTGATCCGCAAACACACCACAGTGGTGAATGATTTCCGCGATCTGCAAAGTATCGCCGAATATCCGGTTAAGGTACGCAAGCTTATCCGCCGTCTGCGACGTATTCGTATCGACAGACTCATCAGCCGTATCCTTTAAATTGCAGCCTCGTTTCGACGGGGCTTTTTTTCAGGGAGCCTCCAATGATCCGCGTGTTTGTTCTTTTCTGTACGCTCGTATTAAGCGGTTGTAGCCACATGGCAAATGATAGCTGGACCGGCCAGGATAAAGCACAACACTTTATTGCATCAGCTATGCTCTCTGCCGCTGGTAATGAGTATGCGCAGCACCAGGGTATCAGCCGTGACCGCAGCGCCGCCATTGGCTTTATGTTTTCGGTGAGTCTGGGGGCATCGAAAGAGCTCTGGGACAGCCGCCCGGCTGGGAGCGGCTGGAGCTGGAAAGACTTTGCGTGGGATGTCGCCGGTGCCACAACCGGCTATGCGGTGTGGCAGCTGGCGCAGCATTAACGCTACAGGCGTAACCCCTTCCCTTTGCGGTGCAGCTTCAGCGATACGAGGAAGGCCAACGCCGCCATCACGGTAACATACCAGAAGAAGGCGGTCTCAATACCCTGCGACTTCAGCGACAGCGCCACGTATTCAGCTGAACCACCAAACAACGCGTTCGCGACCGCATAAGAGAGTCCGACACCCAGTGCGCGCACCTGTGCCGGGAACATCTCGGCTTTCAGGATCCCGCTAATCGAGGTGTAGAAGCTAGTAATCAGCAATGCACACATGACCAGGCCAAACGCGGCATACGGTGAGGTGACGTTCTGCAATGCGGAGAGAATCGGCACGGTGAACAGCGTTGCAAGAGCGCCGAAACAAAGCATAGAGGTACGACGACCGACTTTGTCTGATAACAGGCCAAAGAATGGCTGTACCAGCATGTAGACAAACAATGCTGCCGTCATAATGACGCTGGCGAGGTTAGCGCTCATACCCGCAGTGTTCACCAGATATTTCTGCATATAAGTCGTGAAGGTATAGAAGCTTAGCGAGCCAGCAGCAGTAAAACCAAGCACCATCACAAACGCTTTACGATTACGCCATAGCCCCTTGAAGGAGCCCGCTTCTTTCAGCGTACGTGTTTCTTTCTGCGATGTTTCATCGAGCTGACGGCGCAGCCACAATGCCACAATAGCCAGTACTGCCCCCAGAGCAAATGGAATACGCCATCCCCAGGCGTGAAGACTGTCGCTGTCCATTACGTTTTGCAGGATAACAACGACCAGTACCGCTAACAGCTGACCACCGATTAAGGTGACATACTGGAATGACGCATAGAACCCTTTACGTCCTTCCACCGCCACTTCACTCATATAGGTTGCACTGGTGCCATATTCCCCACCAACAGAGAGTCCCTGGAATAAACGAGCCAGCAGCAGCAGTGCTGGAGCCCAGGTACCAATCACGCTGTAACCGGGTAGGCAGGCAATGACCAGCGAACCAAAGCACATCATGCAGACGGAAATAAGCATCGAGACTTTACGCCCACGACGGTCGGCAATACGGCCAAATAGCCATCCTCCAATAGGGCGCATCAGAAAACCAGCAGCAAAGACGCCCGCGGTTTGTAGAAGCTGGGTGGTCGTATTTCCGGATGGAAAGAAGATATGAGCAAAATACAGAGAACAGAACGAGTAGACATAAAAGTCAAACCATTCAACGAGATTCCCCGATGATGCCCCAACAATTGCCATGACTCGACGGCGAGTATCGCTGCCGGTAAGCGTCCCTTCTGGGGTCACACTGGTTACAGCCATTCGTTAACTCCTGCCAAAAGCGATCTCCTGCCTTAACCGGGCGTACACGTCACGCAGGCAGGTATTTTAGTAAATGAAATGTTATATAATTGTTATATTTAAATTAGTGATTCGCATCACATTTTTCATTAGCAAGATCACGGTTTAGGAGTAACTGCAGGTACAAGGGGCAAACGAAGTGGGTTGAAAACGTTAAAGGTAGGGCATTTGTAGGCCGGATAAGGTGTTTTCGCCGCCATCCGGCAGCGCGCTTTCCTTTCCCGCAGACGCAAAAAAGCCCATCCGTCAGGATGGGCTTCTTCACTTAATTGATGCCTGGCAGTTCCCTACTCTCGCATGGGGAGACCCCACACTACCATCGGCGCTACGGCGTTTCACTT
>NZ_CABTJS010000081.1:0-7706 GCF_902485085.1 uncultured Kluyvera sp. | reverse complement strand
TTCGCCCAATAAAAAACGCCCCAGTCATTACTGACTGGGGCGGCTAAAATATTCAGCCAAATCCGATTACGTGAAGTAAAAGGTCTGAAAGATAGAACATCTTACCTCTGTACCCTACGAGATTAACTCTACTCTTTTTTACCCCGTACAGAAAGCACTTTTTGTAGTTTTTTTTCATTTGTTACATAACGAATTCTAATGTTCATCACAAAACTAGATAAGTTATGTTGCTTACTTACAAAAAAGAGCGTTATTCATCGGATACTTAATGAGCTTGATCCCAGTTTTCACCGCTGCCGACTTCCACCAGCAATGGCACGTCCAGAGTCGTACTGTTTTCCATTAATTCATGCACCTTCTTCGATACCGCATCCAGATCGTCTTTATGCACTTCAAAGACCAATTCATCGTGTACCTGCATGATCATACGGACGCGCGGTTTCTCGCTTTCTAACCATTTATCCACCGCAATCATCGCGCGTTTAATGATGTCGGCAGCGGTTCCCTGCATCGGGGCATTAATCGCCGCACGTTCAGCACCTGCACGGCGAGCGCCATTGCTGGATTTGATGTCCGGCAGATAGAGGCGACGACCGTCGAGCGTGGCAACATAGCCCTGCTCTTTAGCCTGCTGGCGAGTGCGTTCCATATAGTCCAGCACGCCAGGATAACGCTCGAAGTAGAGGTCCATATATTTCTGGGCTTCTTTGCGCGGGATATTAAGCTGGCGAGCCAGGCCGAAGGCGCTCATGCCGTAAATCAGGCCGAAGTTAATCGCCTTAGCGCTGCGACGCTGTTCATTGCTCACGCTTTCCAGCGGTAAGCCAAATACCTCAGCCGCGGTGGCGCGGTGGATATCCTTACCTTCGGCAAAGGCTTTCAGCAGGCCTTCATCGCGAGACAGGTGCGCCATAATACGCAGTTCGATTTGCGAGTAGTCGGCAGAGACGATGAGGTAATCTTCAGGGGCAATAAACGCCTGGCGAATACGGCGCCCCTCTTCATTACGCACCGGTATGTTCTGCAAGTTTGGATCGGTTGAGGACAAACGCCCGGTTGCGGTGACCGCCTGGTGATAGGAGGTATGAACACGGCCAGTTTTCGGGTTGATCATCAGCGGCAGCTTATCGGTATAAGTCGATTTCAGTTTCGCCAGACCACGATACTCCAGAATCACTTTCGGCAGCGGGTAGTCGAGCGCCAGCTCTTCCAGCACTTCTTCCGATGTCGACGGCGCGCCGCCCGGCGTTTTCTTCAGCGGCTTGATGCCCTGCTTTTCAAACAGAATGGTCTGCAGCTGCTTCGGCGAGGAGAGGTTAAACTCTTCACCGGCAATTTCGTAAGCCTTTTGCTCCAGCTCTACCAGGCGCTTAGCAATCTCCTGCGAGTGCGCATGTAATACAGCAGGATCAATCTTCACGCCGTTGCGCTCAACGCGTGACAGCACCGGCACCAGCGGCATTTCAATCTCGTTAAAGATGCGCAGAGGTCCTTCATGCTTCTGCAGCTTCGGCCACATCTTCAGGTGCAGCTGGAGCGTCACATCGGCGTCTTCTGCCGCATAGCGACCGGCTTCTTCCAATGCAATCTGGTTGAAGGTCAGCTGGTTTTTACCTTTGCCAGCAATCTCTTCAAAAGTGATCGTTTTGTGTTTCAACCAGCGGTCAGAGAGGCTGTCCATATCATGGCGGCCGACAACGCTATCCAGCGTATAGGACTCCAGCATGGTGTCATAGGCGATACCGCGCAGTTCGATGCCGTAGTTAGCAAGGATACCGCGGTCGTATTTCAGGTTCTGGCCAACCTTCAGCAGCTTTTCGTCTTCCAGCAGCGGCTTGAGAAGTTCCAGTGCGCGTTCCCGGGAGATCTGGTCTGGAGCATCGAGGTAGTCATGCGCAACTGGCACATAGGCAGCGATGCCCGGCTCGGTCGCAAACGACAAGCCCACCATATTGGCAGAGATATTGTCCAGGCTATCGGTTTCGGTATCGAAAGCGAACAGCGGTGCTTTTTTCAGCTTCTCAATCCAGCTTACCAACGTGGCTTCATCGAGAATGGTGACATAGTTTTCGGATGACAATGTGGCTGCCGTTTCTTCAACTTCAACCTCAATTTCAACGTCGGCGGCTTTACCAGCAGGCTTAACGGCTGGTTTCGAGCCCTTGGCCTGCATCCAGGTGCCGGACTCTACATCGGTGATCCAGCGCTTAAATTCGTATTTTTTGAACAGCGTTAACAGCTCATCGGCCGCAGGCTCCGCAACAATCAGCTGCTCACAGCCCAGCTCCAGCTCAACGTCCGTTTTGATGGTTGCCAGCTTATAGGAGAGGTAGGCCAGATCTTTGTTCTGCTCAAGCTTCGCCGCCATGGTCTTCGCACCACGGAAGGTTAACCCGGCGATTTTTTCCGGTTCACCGTAGAGCGTATCCAGGCCACCCAGCCCTTGCAGCAGCGCCTGCGCGGTTTTTTCACCCACGCCCGGCACACCCGGAATGTTATCCGAGGAGTCGCCCATCAGCGCGAGGAAGTCAATAATCAGCTCCGGCGGCACGCCGTATTTGGTCACGACTTCATCCGGGCCAAGAATGGTATTGGTCATGGTATTGATAAGCGTAATACCCGGTGTGACGAGCTGCGCCATATCTTTATCCCCGGTACTGATGAGCACCGGACGGCCCGCTTTTTCAGCTTCACGCGCCAGTGTGCCGATCACGTCATCCGCTTCAACGCCAGAGACGGCCAGCAGCGGAAGGCCCATGGCTTTCACCATAGTGTGCAGCGGTTCAATCTGCGCACGCAGATCGTCCGGCATTGGCGGGCGATGGGATTTGTAGTCTTCAAACAATTCGTCACGGAAGGTTTTTCCCTTCGCATCAAATACCACGGCGGCGTGGGTTGGCTGATACTGGAGGATCAGGCTGCGTAGCATGTTTAACACGCCGTACATCGCGCCTGTCGGCTCTCCCGCACGGTTCGTCAGCGGTGGGAATGCGTGATATGCCCGATAGAGATAAGAAGATCCATCAACGAGGATGAGAGGGTTTTCAGGGATCTGAACCATAATTTCCGTGCCTGTTTATCAGATTATGGGTAAAGGATGCCACATACGGCATGAAAACATGAGTTTTTCGCCAAAATAACGCGAAAAGATTTGCAGATCCTCGCGATCGCACGCAAAACAAATTGTGGATAAGTTTGTGAATAGTTTTATTTTACTGATAACAAATGATATGTAACCAGCGATAAAGTAAAAATTACCTAAATAATTTCAATTAGTTAACTCAAGATCAAGGTTAGTGAGAGCGATCTGTTGGTAATTCACACAGTGTGGATAGACACTATGACCATTTTTCTATTCCGGTAAGACCCGTCATTTGGCGCGTTTTCTGTTAAAATCAGCCCCTTGTGCTCTTTTATATACGCACGTTATATAACTAACTATCTGAATAAACAAACTATGTCGAGATTGCTCGCTGCGATAACGTTGCCCATCAGTATCGCACTCACCATTTTATTGACCATATTGTGCTCAATACCGATTATTCTCGCCGGCATTATTAAATTGATTTTACCGGTACCGGTGATCTGGCGTTCCGTCTCGGTATTCTGCAACTTTATGATGTACTGCTGGTGTGAAGGGCTGGCAGCGCTGCTGCATCTCAACCCCTGGCTCAAGTGGGATATTGAAGGGCTCGAGACGCTCAATAAAAAGAACTGGTACCTGCTTATCTGCAACCACCACAGCTGGGCAGACATCGTGGTGCTATGCGTGATCTTCCGCAAGCATATCCCAATGAACAAATACTTCCTCAAGCAGCAGCTGGCTTGGGTGCCCTTCATGGGGCTGGCATGCTGGGCGCTGGATATGCCATTTATGCGCCGTTATTCACGCAGCTATCTGATTCGCCACCCGGAACGCCGCGGTAAAGATGTAGAAACGACTCGCCGTTCCTGCGAGAAATTCCGCGCGCACCCAACAACCATCGTCAACTTTGTCGAAGGCTCACGCTTTACGCCTGAAAAGCGCCTGCAAACCCGTTCGCCCTATCAAAACCTGCTGCCGCCAAAAGCTGCCGGTATTGCGATGGCGCTGAACGTGTTAGGCACCCAGTTTGATAAGCTGCTCGACGTGACGCTCTGCTACCCGGAAAACGATAAGACACCGTTCTACAATATGCTCAGCGGTAAACTGACGCGCATTGTGGTTCGTGTGAATCTGCGTCCGATTGACCCGGAGATGCATGGTGACTACGTGGGAGATAAGAACTTTAAGCGACGCTTCCAGCTATGGCTGAATGCGCTGTGGGAAGAGAAAGATCATCAGATTACAGACATCAAAGCAGAATACAAAAACGCCGGTCATTGACCGGCGTTTTCTTTTTTATTTCTTCTCAACAAGCTGTTTTACGGTATCAGCATACTGAGCGACAAAGACGTCCATATTGCTGGTGTCCATGCCCTGCGGGTTCAGCTGGTATTTGCCGTTAACAAACATTGCTGGCACGCCCTGCAGCTGCAGATCGGCTGCCGCTTTTTCCTGCTGCGCGACCAGAGATTTCACCACGAAGCTGTTCCAGGCGGCGTCATAATCTTCGCCCTTCACGCCAGCGTCGGTGAAGACTTTACGGATATCCGCAACGGTCTGCACGGTCTGGGTTTTCTGTACCGCTTCAAACATCGGTGCAGTAATCTGATCTTCAACGCCCAGCGCCATCGCTACCGCCCACGCCTGAGTCAGGTCTTTGCCCAATGGGCCCAGGAACTCAACGTGGTATTTGGTCATTTTAGTGCCTTCCGGCAGCTTTTTCTTCACGTTGTCAGAAACGTGCAGAACTTCTTCAAACTGATAGCAATGCGGGCAGTAGAAGGAGAAGAACTCCAGCACCTGCGGCTCACCTGCAACCGGCTTATCAATCGTAACGTATTGTTTGCCGTCGGTAATCTGAGCAGCGGATGCGCTGAATGCCAGAATCATACCTGCCAGCGCAAGCCAAACCTTTTTCATAACTCACTCTCTCCTGACTGTGTCGAATTAATACATTGGCGTTAACTGAAGAGGGGGTTCCTGTAGAACCTTCACCTGCTCTATAAAAGTTGCGATCTGCCGATGCCAGAAATCTTCCCCGGTTAACCAGGGAAAATTTTTCGGAAATGCAGGGTCATCCCAACGCCTGATAATCCAGGCAAGATAATAAACCAACCGCATTGCACGTAAAGGCTCAATCAGTGCCAATTCGTCTGAATTAAAGCTGCTGAATTCTTCGTAAGCCTCAACGATGGTTTCAAGCTGCATACGTCTCTCTGCCTGAGAGCCGTTAAGCAACATCCAGAGATCCTGAACTGCAGGGCCGTTGCGCGCATCATCGAGATCGACAAACAGCGGGCCGTCGCGCCAGAGAATATTTCCAGCGTGGCAGTCACCGTGTAAGCGCAAGGCATCGAAACGCCCGTGCCATAGCCCCATGACCTCATCGATCAAATCGTCGGTTGCTTTCAGGAAACGGTCTTTTAAGCCAGCAGGAATGAGCGCCGAATGCTCAAAGAGGGCTCGTGGTTCAATGAGATACTCTTTAACACCAATAGAAGGACGCGCGGTAAAGCGGGATTTGCGGCCCGTCTGGTGCATACGCCCAAGATAGCGCCCAACCCACTCCATCTGATCCAGATTATCGGATTCGAACTGGCGACCGCCCATGCTAGGGAAGACGGCAAAATAGAAACCTTCGTGTGTTAGCAGCGTCTGGTCATTAAAAACGATAGGTGCCGCAACGGGAACTTCATCCTGAACCAGTTCAAGCGCGAACTGATGTTCTTCAAGAATCTGCGCCGCTGACCAGCGTTCCGGACGATAGAACTTCACCACCATGCGGCGGCGATCTTCATCCTGAAACTGATAAACCCGGTTCTCATAGCTGTTAAGAGGGGTAAGTCCAGAATCAACCCGGATACCCTGCTCGAATAGGGCATCAATGATGGTATCCGGGTGGAGAGTCTGGAATGTGAAAGCCTTGTCGTTCATCCTGACATCCGATAACGATACGAATGATTCAGGATATCATTTCACAGTGATTTGAGTGGCTCTGCTTACAACCTTTTACTCTTTTATTACGCCGCGAGCGCGTAGCAGCGCGGTTTTAAAGTCTTCTTCATAATCTTTCTGAATACCCGGAATGACCGCATCCTTGGCCGAGTCACGCATTTTCAGATGATAGATCAGAATATCATCCGTTAAATCGGCCAATTCGCCGTCATAGCCTGACTCCTTCGCCAGTTTCTGCAAAAATTGCAGTAAATTCAGCTCAGGCTCTTTCTGCCAGGCTGGCTGGAGGAGTTCGATAACTTCATTCAGACGTTTACATTTCATGGTCGTGCTCCTTACGCTTGATGGAGACACGTTAGCAGGGTAAACCACACAATAAAAGAGGCGATAGCGGTGAATGCACAGAGCCAGATAACCGGCGTGGTATTAGCAGGCGGTAAAGCCTCAAGAATGGGCGGTCAGGATAAAGGATTAATGCTGCTTAACGGCAAACCATTGTGGCAGCACGTTGCAGATTGTCTGTGTTCGCAGGTGAATGATGTCGTCATTAGTGCTAATCGCAATCTGGATATCTATCGGCAGAGCGGCTTAACGGTCATTGCTGATACGCTGTCGGGTTATCCAGGGCCGCTTGCCGGGCTGTTATCGGTTATGCAGCAGAGAACCGCCGAGTGGTTTCTGTTTTGCCCCTGTGATACGCCGTTTATTCCCAATAATCTGGTTGAACGCCTGGTGGCAGGACGTCATGACGCGCCCGTCGTTTGGGTGCATGATGGCGATCGCGATCACCCTGCAGTGGCGCTTGCCCACCGCAGTCTCGCCCCGCAGATCGTAGATTATCTTGCTAGCGGCGAACGCCGCGTGATGGTATTTATGCGTCAGGTTGGCGGCCATTCTGTCGATTTTAGCGACATGAAAGCGGCATTTCGCAACATGAATACGCCGGAAGATTTGCTGCTTAATCAGGAAAAATCATGATTCCATTGTTAGCCATTGCCGCCTGGAGCGGGACGGGGAAAACGACGCTATTGAAAAAGCTCATACCTGAGCTTTGCCAGCTCGGGATTCGCCCTGGCCTCATCAAGCATACTCATCACAATATGGATGTCGATAGGCCGGGTAAGGACAGCTATGAACTCCGTAAGGCAGGGGCAGCACAGACTCTGGTGGCGAGTAAACAGCGTTGGGCACTGATGACGGAAACACCGGAAGAAGAGGAGCTCGATCTGGCTTTTCTGGTGAGCAGGATGGACGCATCGAAGCTGGATCTGGTGTTGGTTGAAGGGTTCAAACATGAATCCGTCGCTAAAATTCTGCTATTCCGCCAGGATGCCGGACATGCAGTGAGTGAGTTGACTATCGATGAACATACGATTGCTGTCGCCAGCGATATTCCACTAAACGTTGATGTGCCGGTGCTGGATTTGAATAATTTGCAGGAAATAGTGGCGTTTATTGTGGCGTGGTTAGAAACAGAATAGTGGGCCGGATAAGGCGTTTTCGCCGCCATCCGGCAGTGTGCTTCACCGCGCTTTCCTTTTCCACACACGCAAAAAAGCCCATCCGTCAGGATGGGCTTCTTCACTGATTGATGCCTGGCAGTTCCCTACTCTCGCATGGGGAGACCCCACACTACCATCGGCGCTACGGCGTTTCACTTCTGAGT
>NZ_CABTJS010000080.1:0-2411 GCF_902485085.1 uncultured Kluyvera sp. | reverse complement strand
TGAATGCCCATGTCGTTGATCATTTGGATGATGTCTTCGATCTGATCTGAATCGACGATATCTTCCGGCAGATGGTCATTGACCTCGGCATAGGTCAGATAGCCTTGCTCCTTACCACGCTGGACAAGAAGCTTGAGCTGTGACTGCGGGTTTTGCTCCATAAGACGGTATCCACACTTAATTCATTTGATTGGTGTCGGTCGGCGAACGAACCGCCGACATTTAAAGCGAGGGCGTACTTATATTAGTGCCGCTGCGCCTCGAGCGGCTGTCGGGGGCTTCCCGATCGGTATTCGGCAGTTAAGCCGTTAAATTCATTTTTTTTCCAGGGCCTGTCTGATTTCCCAGAACTCCCTGCGTTCTTCACTGCTTAAACCGTGCGTGCGATCGCGAGCTATCAACTCTTCCTGTCGCTGTTCAAGCATTGAATCAAAAATTCGGTTGAGCGTATCGGTGAACATTTTTTCAACGTTCTCATCCTTTATATCGTTCCAGGCTGAGAGTTTTTCAAGTGTTGAGTACTCACTTGTTCCACGATAGTTCTCTAAAAGCTGGCCCGTTGTCAGGCCCGGTTGCGCAACGCACAGGTTCACCAACTGGGTGAACAGGCTGAGACCTGGTAGCTTTGTCTGAGCCAGCCCATGCATAGGAGGTACAAGTGGTGCCAGATTTGGGTTTTGCACCAGTAGCCCTATAAGTATACGCATAGGCGTCTGTTTTATCTGCTGAGTCGGGCGAACAACGCCACTTTCTGCCTGTTTAGGCATTAAACGATCAAGTTGTGCATCGTCAAAGATGCCTAGCTTCAGACCCAGCGTCTGGCGCAGCTGAATGCGGTGCGCGTCGCCAGGTACCTGGCTGATTAACGGGAGCGCCAGGGCAGCGAGCTGCGTGCTGCCGTCTGGCGTGCTCAGGTCAACCTGTGGCAGGAGGCTATTAAATAAGAACACGGAGAGCGGTTGAGCATGCTCCATCCGGGCTTCAAAAGCCTCTTTGCCTTCTTTACGAACCAGCGTGTCCGGGTCTTCACCGTCGGGCAGGAACATAAAGCGTAGCTGACGACCGTCGGTCATGTAAGGCATGGCCGTTTCCAGCGCACGCCATGCGGCATCGCGCCCGGCGCGGTCGCCGTCGTAACAGCAAATTACGTTATTCGTCGCACGGAACAGCATATGCATGTGGTCGGCTGTGGTTGATGTACCCAGTGAAGCCACCGCGTAGTTAATACCGTATTGCGCCAGAGCGACGACATCCATATAACCTTCGACAACCAGCAGGCGCTGGGGTTCCGCGCTGTGCTGCTGGGCTTCATAAAGGCCATAAAGCTGGCGACCTTTATGGAAAATATCGGTTTCCGGGGAGTTGAGGTATTTCGGCGTATCGTTACCTAATACGCGACCTCCAAATCCAATAACCCGGCCTCGTTTGTCGCGAATCGGGAACATCACGCGATTGCGAAAACGGTCGTACGTTCTTCCCTGGTCGTTGTTGACCAGCATTCCGGCATCGAGCAGCAGCTTTCTGTTGTCGACATTACCGCCGAAACGTTTTAAGGCGTTGTCCCAGCCTGGCGGTGCAAAACCAATAGCAAAACGCTGGACAATCTCGGCACTCAGGCCGCGTTGCTCCAGGTACTGGCGTGCAGGCTCGGCGATGGGTTGTGTGAAGGATTGCTGATAAAAATCATTTAATCCTTCCATGAGTTGATAGAGATTTTGTCGTTGATGACGCTCTATCTGGCTCAGGCCTGTTCCGGCTTCATACGGCACTTCAAGATTGTGCATGGCCGCCAGTTCTTCAACGGTTTCAACGAACTCGAGCTTGTCGTAGTTCATCAAAAAGTCGATGGCATTGCCGTGTGCGCCGCAGCCGAAGCAGTGGTAAAACTGCTTATCACCGTTTACGGTGAAAGAGGGGGTTTTCTCGTTATGGAACGGACAGCACGCATGGTAATTCTTGCCCTGTTTTTTCAGCTTCACCCGGGCATCGATTAGATCGATGATGTCGGTGCGTGCCAGCAGGTCATTGATGAATACGCGTGGGATTCGTCCAGCCATAAGCCCCGTTTATTTACACTTCATCCTTCAAACTGTCTCTGCGTTGGCCGCGTTCGTTCACCCCTGTCACTTACTTATGTAAGCTCCGGGGATTCACTCACTTGCCGCCTTGATACAGCATGAATGATTTTGTGTAAATGCTGATTTATAAACGAAAACAAGCCGCGCATTCCTTTCGGAAGCACGGCCTTGCAACTACAACTCGGTCTGACAATTGAGAGCCGATGCTCTCAAAAGATTAGTACAGACGAGTACGGCGTGCGTTTTCGCGAGCCAGTTTCTTCGCGTGACGTTTCACTGCAGAAGCTTTAGCGCGCTTACGTTCGGTAGTCGGTTTTTCATAGAACTCACGAC
>NZ_CABTJS010000079.1:0-16626 GCF_902485085.1 uncultured Kluyvera sp. | reverse complement strand
TGTCCCCTGCAGGAATCGAACCTGCAACTAGCCCTTAGGAGGGGCTCGTTATATCCATTTAACTAAGGGGACAAAGTGGCGCCGAGTATAGCGTTTTTTGCCCCCAGGGGTAAGTATGTCGTTGTTTAACTGCTCAAACCGTCGCCACTCAGGGATGATTCTTCTCACCTTTTGGCTGTATTTCTTTCTGTTCTGCCTGTAAACGCGTTTTTTCCTTACGCGCATTGCTCATATCATTGCGAATCTGTGCATGGCTCATCAGGGCGAAAATAAAGGTCCCGCCGCAGATATTGCCCGCAAGGGTTGGCAGGGCGAAAGGCCAGATAAAATCACTCCAGTGCAGCGTGCCGCTGAATACCAGATAGAGTATTTCGACTGAACCGACAACAATATGCGTGGTATCACCCAGCGCGATAAGCCACGTCATGAGGATAATGACCACGATTTTTGCCGCCCCCGCAGAGGGGAACATCCAGACCATCGTCGCAATCAGCCACCCTGATATAATGGCGTTTGCAAACATCTCTGTCGGGGTATTCTTCATCACGTCCATGCCGATTTTGGTGAAGGCATCGCGCGTCGGTTCATCGAAAATAGGCATGTACTCAAATGCCCATGCTGCGATGCCCGTGCCGATAATATTCCCAAGAAGTACTACGCCCCAAAGTCTCATCAGTAAGCCAACATTCCCCAGGGTTGGTTTTTGCATCACGGGCAGTACGGCGGTGACGGTATTTTCGGTAAAGAGCTGTTGGCGGGCCATAATGACGATGATAAAACCGAATGTATAGCCAAGATTCTCAAGAAGAAAACCGCCGGGCACGCCGTCTAGCTGAACATGAAAAATACCTTTTGCGAGTAACGATGCCCCCATCGATAGCCCCGCGGCGATGGCGGACCAAAGCAATGCCATCGCATCGCGTTCCATCTCCTTTTCTCCTTCCTGGCGAATATGTTCATGAATCGCCATGGCGCGGGAAGGGAGCCGGTCTTCATCTACTTCTATTTTTTTCCCTTGCTGTTTTTCTTCGCTTTCTACTGCCAGGTCATCATGGTGGCTAACCATGGTCTCTTTTTTGATTTCGTCCATCGCGGTGGCCCTGAATAAGCACGTATAGCCTAAGCGTAGCGGGTTACAGACAATGCAGGGTTGGCGCTATTCTGAAATACTGGCATGACTGCATAGATTTAATTGGTTTAGTCAGGCGTGGCACCCCACAGCCTTGTCTTTGCCAGGCTATGATAAAAACAACAAAACTTGGCTATATAGACATCGACCGATGGGCTGTTACAATCGCTCACATCTAAACAGGCGGATACGTAAACGTGCCGCATGGATGGCAATCTGCGATAGCCATAATCAACAGGGAGACATTTATGAAGCTTCGCCTGTCGGCGCTTGCGCTCGGGACGACACTGCTGGTGGGCTGTGCGAGTTCCGGTACTGAACAGCAGGGGCGTTCAGACCCCTTCGAAGGTTTTAACCGCACGATGTACAGCTTCAACTTCAACGTGCTGGATCCTTATGTCGTTCGTCCAGTGGCAGTAGCCTGGCGTGACTACGTTCCTCAACCAGCGCGTAATGGCCTGAGCAATTTCACCAGTAACCTGGAAGAGCCAGCGACGATGGTGAACTACTTCTTACAGGGTGATCCGTATCAGGGGATGGTTCACTTTACTCGCTTCTTCCTCAACACCATTCTGGGGATGGGCGGCTTTATTGATGTGGCCGGTATGGCTAACCCGAAACTGCAGCGCGTTCAGCCGCACCGTTTTGGCAGCACGCTGGGCCATTATGGCGTAGGCTATGGCCCGTATGTACAATTGCCGTTCTACGGGAGTTTCACGCTGCGTGAAGATGGCGGTGATTTCGCCGATACCACCTACCCGGTTCTTTCCTGGCTGACATGGCCGATGTCTATCGGTAAGTGGGTGGTGGAAGGGGTAGAAACGCGCGCTCAACTGCTCGACTCTGACGGCCTGCTGCGTCAGTCTTCCGACCCGTACATTATGGTACGTGAAGCCTACTTCCAGCAGCATGATTTTATTGCCAACGGCGGCAAGCTGAAGCCTGAAGAGAACCCGAACGCTCAGGCGATTCAGAGTGACCTGAAAGATATCGATTCTGAATAACGAATCGGCGGCAATAAAAAAGGGTGAACATGATGTTCACCCTTTTTTTATGTCGGTTAACTATCAGAAGCGATAGTTGAAGTTAGTACCGAACAGCCAGGCTTTACCTTCGGATTTGAAGGTGTAACCGCCTTCTTCAATCGTCACGTTCTGGCCGTGCATATAGGATGCGCCGAAGTCGAGAGAAGCATCATCGTTAAAGGCGTAGGTGGTACCGGCGCTAATCCAGAAACGGTCCTGATCCGGAATGGAGATAGAACGGTTATCTGCCGGAACTGGGCTATCATCAAATGCGATACCGGTACGGAAGGTCCAATTTTTATCGTAATAGTAGGTGGTACCCAGAGCGATGCGGTACGCATCTTTAAAGCCTTCTTCTTTATAGAAGAGCTGCTGGCCGTTTGAACCGGTTGCTTTCAGCTCCTGGAATTGACTCCAACTGGTATACGCCATGCTGTAGTGGATAGCCCACTTCGGCGCAACGCGGTTATAACCGGATATTTCCCACATTTCAGGCAAGTTCAGGGTCAGAGAACCTGGGACGGTAGCGCCGTTGGTGCCGTATGGTGCGGCAATGCCCAGGCCTGGGAATGCTACATTTCCCCTGGAGGTAATTGAGCTTCTGTAGTCGCCATCGAAATCGATTTTCACTTCGGAGCGATAGGTCAGACCCCAGCGGTTGTTTTTATCCAGCTCATACAAAATACCTGCGTTCCAGCCGTAGCCCCATTCATCGCCCTTCAGGTGAGCAATCTGGGAGCTAGTTGAAGGGACACCCAGCGCATTTGCAGTTGGTGCACCACCGATAGCGGTAACGGCTGTGCTGATATCACCTGCCGTACGCTCGATTTTCGCTTTGGCATACACTGCATCAAAACCGAGACCGAAGCTCCAGGCGCTATTCAGTCGGTAAGCACCGCTCAGATTCAGGTTGATCGTTTGCAGATCGGTAGTACCGCCAAACGGACCCGCTGCGTAGTTATCATTAAACTCCGTAGCCAGGCCATAGTTGGAGGTTACAGAAGCACCCCAACCAAACTGTTCGTTAATAGGCATAACGAAGTGCATGTTAGGAACCCATGCCGTTGGCGCAATATTATCCGCATCGGTGCTTTTTTTGGTTTTTGGCGAAGTGCCTGAAATGTTCACATCAGGATCGATAAACACCGCACCGGCAGAAAACGTCGGGCGGTCGAACATCATAATCAGCGCCGGGTTACGGCTAGCATTACCCGCATCATCTGCGATAGCACCTTCGCCGGAATAGGCACGGCCCAGACCAGAGGCTGAGAATTCATTAAGCTGGAAGCCTGCTGACCAGGCTTGGGTTGAAACAAGTGCCACTGCGACAGCAAGAGCAGACTTCGTATAACGGGTTTTCTGGCTCATGACCATAACCTCATTGAGTTATTTTTATACAAACAATGTTACATGTAGTAACAGAAGCGCGAAGTGTAGGGGCTGGACTACAACAGAGAAATCAGACCAGTGACGAGAGTATAGGTCTGACCAGATGGTATGTTGCAATATTGTTTATTAAGTTTTTCAAAGATGTTGTTTAAAACGAGATCTGGTTGGCAAAAATGCGGGGGCGGTCATAGGGTGTGAAACACCAAATTTGTTTTAGATCATTTTTAATTGTGATTTCGGTCACTTAAGGGTTTAGATCTTATTATCAACTGGAGGCGTAAAGCGGGCGGACGTAAAATAGGCTCATCGTTTATCTGGCACCTTGAGTGCACAAAACAGAGGAAATCTACAATGAGCAAATGTAGTGCTGATGAAACCCCAGTTTGCTGCTGCATGGATGTGGGTACCATTATGGACAACTCCGACTGCACAGCCTCTTACAGCCGCGTGTTCGCAAACCGTGCTGAAGCTGAAGAGACGCTGGCGGCGCTGTCAGAAAGAGCGCGTAGCGTAGAATCCGAACCGTGCAAAATCACCGCTGATTTCAGAGACGTTGAGGGCGGTGTGCAGCTGGATATTGATTTTGTCTTCGCCTGTGAAGCCGAAACGCTGATTTTCCAGCTGGGCCTGCGTTAATCGCGCCTTTCGCACAACGGCTTTAAATAACGCCCCTGTTACCTGCGTAACTAGGGGCGTTTTCTTTTGTTCTCAATGTGTTTTAGCTCTCAATTTTTTCTCTCCCCGATTGGCTAAGTGTAATAAATTAGTTAAAACTGTTATCAGGTCAGACCACTTAGATTTATTTCGTTAACAGGGGAGAGTTATGAGTCAGGCGTTACCGCTTATCACCCGTCAGGGCGATCGCATTGCTATAGTCAGTGGATTACGTACCCCGTTTGCCCGACAGGCGACCGCGTTTCACGGCGTGCCGGCCGTCGACCTAGGTAAAATGGTCGTGGGTGAAATGCTGGCCCGTAGCGAAATCTCCCCTGAAGTTATCGAACAGCTGGTATTTGGTCAGGTGGTACAGATGCCTGCTGCACCCAATATCGCCCGTGAAATCGTGTTGGGCACCGGCATGAACGTGCATACCGATGCCTACAGCGTCAGCCGTGCCTGCGCGACCAGCTTTCAGGCGGTGGCGAACGTTGCAGAAAGCCTGATGGCGGGGACGATTCGCGCCGGGATTGCGGGCGGTGCTGACTCTTCCTCGGTTCTTCCCATTGGCGTGAGTAAAAAGCTTGCGCGTACGCTGGTAGATGCGAATAAAGCCCGCACCCTGGGACAAAAACTCAAACTTTTCTCTCGGCTGCGTCTGCGTGACCTGATGCCGGTACCTCCTGCAGTCGCGGAGTATTCCACCGGGCTGCGGATGGGCGATACCGCGGAACAGATGGCAAAAACCTATGGCATCACGCGTGAGCAGCAGGATGCGCTGGCGAACCGTTCGCATCAACTGGCATCCCAGGCCTGGGCGGAAGGGAAGCTGAACGATGAGGTCATGACGGCCTACTCGCCGCCGTACCGTAATCCGCTAGAGCAGGACAATAATATTCGCGCAAACTCTACGCTTGCCGATTACGCCAAACTGCGTCCAGCATTTGACCGCCAGCACGGAACGGTAACCGCGGCGAACAGTACGCCGTTAACCGACGGCGCTGCGGCAGTTATCCTGATGACGGAATCCCGCGCTAAAGAGCTGGGGCTGGTGCCGTTGGGTTATCTGCGCAGCTACGCGTTTACTGCCATTGATGTCTGGCAGGACATGCTGCTTGGCCCGGCATGGTCAACGCCGCTGGCGCTGGATCGCGCAGGATTGACCTTCGCTGACCTTACGCTTATCGACATGCATGAAGCCTTCGCGGCGCAAACGCTGGCCAACATTCAGTGCCTGGCGAGTGAAAAATTTGCGCGCGAAGTGCTCGGGCGCAGCCACGCTACCGGCGAGGTTGACGAAAGCAAATTCAACGTTCTGGGCGGCTCAATCGCTTACGGTCACCCGTTTGCGGCGACGGGCGCACGCATGATCACCCAAACGCTGAATGAACTGCGTCGTCGCGGTGGCGGTTTTGGGCTGGTGACCGCCTGTGCGGCGGGTGGGCTCGGTGCGGCAATGGTCCTGGAGGCAGAATAATGGAAATTAAATCCGCATTTACGCTCATCGTGCGCCCGGACAACGTGGCGGTAGTGACCATCGACGTACCCGATGAAAAGATGAATACCCTGAAGGCCGAGTTTGGCGGTCAGGTACGCGCTATCCTTAAGCAAATCAGAGAAAACAGAGCCTTACTGGGGGTAGTACTGATTTCCGCAAAAACGGATAACTTTATTGCCGGGGCTGATATCAACATGATTGGCCGCTGTCAGAGCGCTCAGGAAGCGGAGTCCCTCGCGCGTCAGGGGCAGCAGGTAATGGCTGAAATTCAGAGCCTTACCATCCCCGTGGTGGTGGCGATTCATGGCGCCTGTCTGGGCGGCGGGCTGGAGCTGGCGCTGGCCTGTCATGCGCGTATCTGTTCGGATGATGGGCGGACAGTGCTGGGGCTACCGGAAGTGCAGCTCGGCCTGTTACCGGGGTCTGGCGGCACCCAGCGCTTACCGCGTTTAATTGGCGTGAGTACGGCGCTGGATATGATCCTCACCGGTAAGCAGCTTCGCGCCCGTCAGGCACTGAAAGCGGGGCTGGTGGATGAAGTGGTTCCGCACTCAATCTTGCTTGAGGCTGCTGCGGAGCACGTGCGCAAGCCGCGCCATGACCATCGCCGCTTGCCGGTTCGCGAACGTATTCTGGCGGGGCCGCTGGGGCGCAATTTACTGTTTAGCATGGCCGCTAAAAAGACCGCGCAAAAAACGCAAGGTAACTACCCAGCAACGGATAAAATCTTAAAGGTTGTTGAAACCGGCCTGGCGCAAGGTCTTAGCAGCGGTTATGAGGCTGAAGCACGCGCCTTCGGCGAGTTGGCCATGACGCCGCAATCAAAAGCGCTGCGTAATATTTTCTTTGCCAGCACCAATATCAAAAAAGATCCCGGCGCTACCGTAGCGCCTGGCCCATTACGTTCTGTGGGCGTGCTGGGCGGTGGGCTCATGGGCGGAGGGATTGCCTACGTCACGGCGATAAAAGGCAAACTGCCGGTACGTATTAAAGATATTAATGCCAATGGTATTAACCATGCGCTGAAATACAGCTGGGATCAGCTTGAACAAAAAGTGCGTCGCCGTCATATGAAAGCGGCGGAGCGCGACGCCCAGTTGGCGCTGATTTCCGGCGGTACAGATTACCGCGGCTTTGCCCATCGTGACCTGGTGATTGAAGCGGTTTTTGAAGATTTAGCCCTCAAGCAGAAGATGGTTGGCGAGGTTGAACAATATTGCGCACCTCACACCATTTTTGCCTCGAATACCTCATCTTTGCCGATTGGCGATATTGCTGCCTTTGCTCAGCGGCCTGAACAGGTTATCGGTCTTCACTTCTTCAGCCCGGTTGAAAAAATGCCGCTAGTGGAAGTGATTCCCCATGCAGGAACCTCTGAGCAGACCATTGCCACCACGGTGAAGCTTGCCAAGAAACAAGGGAAAACGCCGATTGTGGTGGCAGATAAGGCGGGATTCTATGTAAACCGCATCCTCGCTCCCTATATCGCTGAAGCCATGCGCATGCTGGTGGAGGGGGAAAGCGTCGAACATATTGATAATGCGCTGGTTAAATTTGGTTTCCCTGTCGGGCCGATTCAGTTGCTCGATGAGGTAGGAATAGACACAGGGACAAAAATCCTGCCGATTCTTGAAACCGCTTACGGCGAACGTTTTAGTGCGCCTGCAAGTCTGATTCAGGCGATTTTGAATGACGATCGCAAAGGCAGAAAAAATGGTCGCGGTTTCTATCTTTATGGGAAGAAAGGGCGTAAAAGCAAGAAACAAGTTGATAGCGCGGTCTATTCCCTGGCGGGAATGGCGGCTCGGCATAATCAATGCTCCGCAGAACAGGTGGCGGAACGGTGCGTTATGCTGATGCTCAATGAAGCGGCACGCTGCATGGATGAAGGTATTATCCGCAGCGCACGTGACGGCGATATCGGCGCAGTCTTTGGCATTGGTTTTCCACCGTTCCTCGGTGGCCCGCTCCGCTATATGGATTCACTGGGCGCGGGTGAGGTAGTTGCCCGGTTGCAACGATTGGCTACGCAGTATGGCTCGCGATTCACCCCAAGTGAGGCACTTTTACTTCGGGCAGAGCGCAGCGATACCTTTTGGCCAGGTGATGAAACAGATTTACCGAACTGAGGTCAAAGAATGTGATCCCAGATGAAACGCGCGGTTTTTGGTTATTTTGTAAACGGATGTTGACTATACTTACGCCAGTAAGGTAAAAATCAGCGTTTCATTCAGTGAATGGATAAGGCACAATGCCCGGCTACCGCGTCACCGTCATGGTGACGCAGGTGCTTCTGGTCAACAAAAGCGGTGCAATATGCAAGTTTTTATTATGCGTCACGGCGACGCTGCCCTCGATGCAGCCAGTGACTCGGTTCGTCCTCTTACCGGTTGCGGTTGTGATGAATCTCGTCAGATGGCAACCTGGTTTAAAGACCAAAAAGTGGATATCGATCGTGTTCTGGTGAGTCCGTACCTGCGTGCGGAACAGACACTGGAAGTGGTGGGGGAGTGTGTAAACCTGCCAAAAGAGGTGGATGTCCTGCCTGAGCTCACTCCGTGTGGCGATATCGGGCTGGTTAGCGCCTATCTTCAGGCGTTAGCGAATGAAGGTGTTTCATCGGTGCTGGTGATTTCCCACCTGCCGCTGGTTGGCTACCTGGTCGCAGAACTCTGCCCGGGCGAGGTTCCGCCAATGTTTACCACTTCAGCTATTGCCAGCGTCACTCTGGACGCAAACGGACAAGGTGTCCTGAACTGGCAAATGAGCCCATGTAATCTGAAAATGGCGAAAGCGATTTAATCGCTTTTTACCCGGCTTATGGCCGGGTGACGTCGATTTTTCCTGTAGCCCGGACGAGGCGTTCATGCCGACTCCGGGAGTCTGTCAGGGCAGTTCTGGCGGCAGCCACTCTTCTACTTCAATCAGCACCAGCAACGCGGCATCTCCGCCGTACTCTTTTGACGCCTGATGAAACGCCATCACGTGCGGATGCTGAGCCAGCCACAGCGGCGTTTGCTGCTTCAGAATATGTTTGCCGTGCCCGTGCATCACGCAGGCGCAGAACACATGCTCACGACGGCAGGCGGCAATGAGCGCACCCAGCTCCTGCTTGGCCTGCATCTGCGTTAACCCGTGCAGGTCAAGAAACAGCTCAGGGGAATAATCACCGCGGCGCAGTTTTTTCAGTTCAAAATGGCTGACGTCTTCGCGTACGTATTTGACCGGGCCGTTAGTGTTGAGCAACGGCTGGAACTCATCGGAAAAATAGTGGCTATTGTCGGCCTGCTCCTGGAGCAGACGCTTTGGCGGCACTTCGCTGATTTTTTTTCGTACGGGACGATGAACGATAGTGTCCTGCTTAATTTTACGCGTGCCCGTCATGAGCTGCTGGAAGAGTGCCTGATCCTCCTCGCTCAAAGCGTTTTTGTTTTTCATTGATTCTTCTCAATTCATCTTTTCTCCTAGTTTACCTTTTCACGCCGCTCCCTGCAGCGAAAACGCTTTTTTCCCCGCGGCCTACGCAAGAATGCTGATTTATCGCCGCCTTCATGGCAAACTAGCCGCCGAATTTACCCCGACGCATGCCCCTGGAGGACAATGTGGATAAGATTTTTGTTGATGAAGCAGTCAATGAGCTGCATACCATTCAGGACATGCTCCGCTGGGCGGTAAGCCGCTTTAGCGCGGCCGAGATCTGGTACGGTCACGGCACCGATAACCCATGGGATGAAGCGGTGCAGCTGGTACTTCCTACGCTCTACCTGCCGCTGGATATTCCAGAAGATATGCGCAGCGCGCGCCTGACTACCACGGAAAAACAGCTGATCGTTGAACGCGTGATTCGTCGCGTGAACGAACGTATTCCGGTGGCCTACCTGACCAACAAAGCCTGGTTCTGCGGTCACGAATTCTACGTTGACGACCGCGTACTGGTGCCGCGTTCGCCAATTGGTGAGCTGATTAACAACCGCTTTGCGGGCCTGATTAACCATCGCCCTGAGCATATTCTTGATATGTGCACCGGCAGCGGTTGTATTGCGATTGCCTGCGCCTACGCTTTCCCGGAAGCGGAAGTGGACGCGATTGACGTCTCTCCAGACGCATTGGCCGTCACCGAGTTCAACATTGAAGAGCACGGCATGATCCACAACGTCACGCCGATCCGTTCCGATCTGTTCCGTGATGCGCCGCAGCTGCAATACGATCTGATCGTCACCAATCCGCCGTACGTGGATGAAGAAGATATGTCCGATCTGCCGTCAGAATATCGCCACGAACCAGAGCTGGGTCTGGCTTCCGGTGCTGATGGTCTGCACCTGACTCGTCGTATTCTCGGCTGTGCGCCGGATTACCTCACCGATGACGGTATTCTGATTTGTGAAGTGGGTAACAGCATGGTACATCTGATGGACCAATACCCGGATGTTCCGTTCACCTGGCTTGAGTTTGATAACGGCGGTGACGGCGTCTTTATGCTGACCAAAGCGCAGTTGGTCGCTGCACAGGATCACTTCGCACAGTACAAAGACTGAATAATCCAGCACGCAACAACAGAACAACGATAACGGAGTCGTGATGGCAGGAAATACAATTGGACAACTCTTTCGTGTAACGACCTTTGGCGAGTCGCACGGTATTGCGCTGGGCTGCATCGTTGACGGCGTGCCTCCGGGCATCCCGTTAACCGAAGCGGACCTGCAGCATGACCTTGACCGCCGCCGCCCGGGGACATCGCGTTACACCACCCAACGTCGCGAACCGGACCAGGTGAAAATCCTCTCCGGCGTGTTCGAAGGGGTGACCACCGGTACCAGCATCGGTCTGCTGATTGAAAACACCGATCAGCGTTCCCAGGATTACGGCGCGATTAAAGACGTCTTCCGTCCAGGACACGCAGACTACACCTACGAACAGAAATACGGCCTGCGCGACTATCGTGGCGGCGGTCGTTCTTCTGCGCGTGAAACGGCGATGCGCGTAGCGGCTGGGGCGATTGCCAAGAAATTCCTCGCGGCGAAGTTCGGTATCGTTATTCGCGGTTGTCTGACCCAAATGGGCGACATTCCGCTGGTGATCAAAGATTGGGATCAGGTCGAGCAGAACCCATTCTTCTGCCCGGATCCGGACAAAATCGAGGCGCTGGACGAACTGATGCGCGGCCTCAAGAAAGAGGGCGATTCCATTGGTGCGAAGGTCACCGTGGTGGCTGATGGCGTTCCTGCTGGCCTCGGTGAACCGGTGTTCGACCGTCTGGATGCGGATATCGCCCACGCGCTGATGAGCATCAACGCGGTGAAAGGCGTGGAGATTGGCGATGGCTTTGAGGTGGTAAAACTGCGCGGCAGCGAAAACCGCGATGAAATTACCAAAGCCGGTTTCCAGAGCAACCACGCGGGCGGCATTCTGGGCGGTATCAGCAGCGGTCAGCAAATCGTGGCCAACATTGCGCTGAAGCCGACTTCCAGTATTACCGTACCGGGCAAAACGCTGAACCGCTTTGGCGAAGAAGTGGAGATGATCACCAAAGGTCGTCACGACCCTTGCGTGGGTATCCGTGCGGTGCCGATTGCCGAAGCGATGCTGGCAATTGTGCTGATGGATCACTTCATGCGTCAACGCGCGCAAAATGCCGATGTGACGACGTCTATTCCACGCTGGTAAACATGAAAAAAACCGTTATTGCGCTGCTGGCCCTGGCGGTCAGCGGCACGGCGTTGGCAGCAACGCCGTGGCAGAAAATCACTCAACCCATCAGCGGCAGCGCCCAGTCGATTGGCGCGTTTGCAAACGGCTGTATCGTGGGCGCGCAGGCGCTCCCGTTGCAGTCTGAAACCTATCAGGTGATGCGTACCGACCAGCGCCGCTACTTTGGTCATCCGGAGCTGGTGCAGTTTATCCAGCGCCTGGGTAGCCAGGTGCAGCAGCATGGTATGGGCACGATGCTGATTGGTGATATGGGGATGCCTGCTGGTGGGCGCTTTAACGGCGGACACGCCAGCCACCAGAGTGGACTGGATGTTGATATTTTCCTGCAGCTACCGAAAGCGCGCTGGAGTTCGGCTCAGTTGCTGAAACCCCAGGCGCTGGATTTAGTCAGCGCGGATGGCAAACGTGTCGTTCCAACACTGTGGAAGCAGGAAATTGGTCAGCTAATTAAGCTCGCCGCCGAAGACCCGGAAGTGACGCGCATTTTTGTTAACCCAGCGATTAAACAGCAGCTTTGCCTCGATGCGGGTAACGACCGTGACTGGCTGCATAAAGTTCGCCCGTGGTTCCAGCATCGTGCGCACATGCACGTACGCCTGAAGTGCCCGGCGAACAGCCTCGAATGTGAGGAGCAGGCACCGCCTCCGGCTGGAGATGGCTGCGGCGCAGAACTGCAAAGCTGGTTTGAACCGCCAAAACCTGGCACCACTAAACCTGTGAAGAAGACGCCTCCTCCGTTGCCGCCTTCCTGCCAGGCGCTACTGGACGAACACGTACTCTAATGGACAGCTTCTCCGCGTTATTTATGGTTGAACCACTGATGCTGGTGGTCCTTTTCTTTACCGCGATTCTGGCGGGTTTTATTGATTCATTGGCGGGCGGCGGTGGTTTGCTCACCGTCCCGGCGCTGATGGCCGCGGGCATGCCGCCGGCACAGGCGCTGGCGACCAACAAGCTACAGGCCTGCGGTGGCTCGTTATCCGCCTCACTCTATTTTGTTCGCCGCAAAGTAGTGAATCTCGCGGATCAAAAACTCAATATCCTGATGACCTTTATCGGCTCGATGACCGGCGCGCTATTGGTACAGCACGTGCAGTCAGAGATCCTACGCCAGATCCTGCCGCTGCTGGTGATTGGTATTGGCCTCTATTTCCTGCTGATGCCTAAACTCGGCGAAGAGGACCGTCAACGACGTCTGCACGGCCTGCCGTTTGCGCTGGTAGCCGGTGGCTGCGTTGGCTTTTATGACGGCTTTTTTGGCCCCGGCGCCGGTTCGTTCTACGCGTTAGCGTTTGTGACGCTGATGGGCTTTAACCTTGCTAAATCTACCGCGCATGCCAAGGTGTTGAACGCCACTTCCAACGTGGGCGGGCTGCTGCTGTTTATTATCGGCGGCAAAGTTATCTGGGCAACCGGATTCGTCATGATGGTCGGGCAGTTTTTCGGCGCGCGGATGGGTTCCCGTTTAGTGCTCAGCAAAGGGCAGACGCTGATCCGCCCGATGATTGTGGTGGTTTCCGCGGTGATGAGCGCGAAGCTGCTGTATGACAGCCATGGACAGCAAATTTTGCATTGGTTAGGGATGAATTAATGACGAACACACATGATTATCAGCAGTTAGTGACGATTTTTGACGGCTGCTTTGCCGATGAGTTTAATACTCGTCTGATTAAAGGCGACGACGAACCCATCTATCTTCCGGCTGATGCTGAGGTGCCTTATAACCGCATCGTTTTCGCACACGGCTTTTTTGCCAGCGCACTGCATGAAATTTCTCACTGGTGCATCGCCGGAAAGGCCAGGCGTGAGCAGGTTGATTTTGGTTACTGGTACTGCCCGGATGGGCGTGACGCTAAAACCCAGGGCCAGTTTGAAGACGTTGAGGTGAAGCCGCAGGCTTTCGACTGGCTGTTCTGCGTGGCGGCGGGTTTCCCGTTTAACGTCAGCTGCGACAACCTGGAAGGTGACTTTGAACCGGACCGGATCGTATTCCAACGACGCGTACATGCGCAGGTGATGACCTATCTTGCAGAAGGTATTCCGCCGCGTCCGGCTAAGTTTATCGAAGCGCTACAGAATTATTACCATACGCCGGCTCTAACGGCGGAACAATTTCCATGGCCGGAAGATCTCTAAAGCCATGTTACCGAAAGAGGAAAGAAGATGATCGCGGAGTTTGAAGCACGCATTCTGGCGTTAATTGATGACATGGTGGAGCACGCCAGTGATGATGAGCTGTTTGCCAGCGGTTATCTGCGTGGCCATTTAACGTTGGCTGTGGCTGACCTGGATGAAGGTGAGGTCCACACTGCCGATGCGCTGTATCGCAACGTGACACAGAGTCTTGAAACGGCTATTGGCGCCGGCGAGCTCTCTCCCCGTGACCAGGCGCTGGTGAAAGATATGTGGGATAACCTATACCACCAGGCCCAGAAGTAACGCACTACACAGTGGCATCATCAGTATGCCACTTTTACCAGACCCCCTCTATTTTCTCAACACGCCATGTTAGTTAGCCTAATTGTACGGTGGTATCTGCTAACAGCTGCCTGATAATGCCTGGAAATGACCACTAAATATAAAGCGTGGTCCTGGATACAATACAAGCATTAACTAATATCAATTCGTAAAATGAATGCAATATGAATAAATATACCAAATGTCGTTTTTGGTCTGGTGTATGATTTTGCTATTTTATTTGATGATTTTATTAAATTATTTACATTACTAATAATCTGCGTGAATGAATGTGTCATTTTTACATTTATACCTAGAATAATATCGATATATATTCAACGCTTTATGTACATGGTGTGAATATAAATTAAATCCTAAAGCGTGAAAATGTTCTTATTTTTTTGACGGCCAGCTCTCATAATGTCATCGCTGATTTAGCATGAATAGAAAACATATCGTTTGTTTATGATAAATCATCAGGATGGATGTTTAATATATTTATGGATAGAGATTAATATAATGAATGATTTAGTTATTAAGGCATATGTCAAAACGACAATGGGTGTTGAAAAAGTTCGCGGCTTTATAAAGAGCGAACAGGGTGTAACTGCGGTTGAATATGCGATTGTGCTTGCAGGCGTTGCAGCTGTTGTGGCTGTTATATTTGGTAAAGATGGCACAGTACAGCAGTTGTTGACGAGCATCTTCAAAACCGTTTCATCGCAGGTTCAGGAATCCTTAAAATCGAAAACTACACCTTAAAATCGAAAGCTACAGGTAGCTGATTGATAGAAAAGCAGGCAGGATATTATTCCGCCTGCTTCTCATTATACTGAATTTAAAGAAAAAATTAGCCGGCTGATTACCTATAATCTCCACACTCCATGACTGAATCATCGGTTCAGTTAGTGCGGTAGCTATGTTTTAAAATATACATATCCAGTATGGGTTTTTCTCTTTCCTAATATTCTTTTCGGTTTGTGAACTTAGATACCATTGTGTATTTAAAATGTGATTTTCCAAGCGCTCTACACAATTTTATCTCATGAATATTAACTGTTGCATCTATATAAACTCTGAGGGTATCAATGAGCAAGAAGTACACACTAATAATTAATATTGCCATGGTTATCATCGGCATTCTTGGTTTATCGTTCTACTTTCTGATGGAAAGAAAAGCTGCTGTAAAACCACAACAAGTACAACAGATCCAGCAGGTTGAAGCGCCAGCAGTGCCAACTGAAAATATTACAGTTGCAGTAGCGCAGAAAGATTTAACTAAAGGCATGCGTATAACTGGAGGTGATTTTAAACTAGTCACTTTAAATATTGCTGAAGGGAGTGACGAAAAAAATAGCCTATCTATTGTCGATTCAATCGATAGCTGGATGATTAATAGTGATATAGCTGCAGGGGCATACATTCCAAAGGCGGCTTTAGTGGAGCCTGGTAGCGACGAGTATATAACGATGTCGGCTACGCCAGGTAGCATAGTCTATGGTTTTTCAATTAAGAATTCCGATAGCTACCTTTTCACAAATGCACATGCTGGTGGCGGCCTGGATATATATCTTTCATATAATCTGAGAACGACGGTAGGTAATAGCGGTGATACAAGGACAACACCAACTATAAATACTGATAATGATATTAATAGTCGACACTTTAAGCTGTTAATGAAAGATAAGAAAATACTCGCCATTTCTTCAACAAACATGAAGAATGTTGGAAAGAGTAATCCGTTAAAAAATGAAGGTTATGTATTAGTTGAGCTAACACCAGCTGAAGTTCGTATATTAAAGGGGCTGGATGGAGCCAGATTATATATTTTTCCGACAACAGCGAACCTTACCGAAAATGATTTGACACATTCAGTTCTTGTTGGTGATGAAGGTCAGTGGCCAATTGATAATCGAGATATTCTGTCAACAGAAACATATTCCGGTGGGGATAATAGCATCAGAGAATATCGAGGCCCAGGTACAGCAAGCACGAAAGTACAAAATGAATAAGCTGAGTGATATTTCAATAGCAATTCGGCCTATAGGGGCTAGAACTGTCTTTACATTTTATTTTTACTGAAATTTCTATACACATACTTTAATAAAAGGACTGATGTATGTTAAAGATAGCCAGGAAGTTTATACTATTGTTGACATTGCCTTGTATGGTATCAATGGCATCAGCAGAGGATGTCGTGCTTAAGGAGGGACAAGCTCGTAATATTTCTGTTTCACAGGCCATTGATACGGTATTCATTTCTAACCCAGACATTGCCGACTACAAAGTTATTGACAATAAAAAAATTGTACTTTTTGCAAAGAAAGTGGATGTCGCTGATTTAACGGTATATGGTAAAAAAGGCAAGGTGCTCAACAAAATGAGTATCGCTGTCGATAGTTTTGGGAATGCATTGACTGATAAAGTTAATAAACAGTTTCCCGGTACAAATATCCAGATTGAACGCTAGGTAATGGTGCCAACTTACTGATTTAGTGTATGATGGTGTTTTTGAGGTGCTCCCGTGGCTTCCATCTCCATCAGTTGTCCCTCCTGCTCAGCTACTGACGGGGTGGTGCGTAACGGCAAAAGCACCGCCGGACATCAGCGCTATCTCTGCTCTCACTGCCGTAAAACATGGCAACTACAGTTCACTTACACCGCCTCTCAGCCCGGTACGCACCAGAAAATCATTGATATGGCCATGAATGGCGTTGGATGCCGGGCAACCGCCCGCATTATGGGCGTTGGCCTCAACACGA
>NZ_CABTJS010000078.1:0-32311 GCF_902485085.1 uncultured Kluyvera sp. | reverse complement strand
GTCTCAGTCCAGGGCATAGCGAGTCTCCTCTTCTATGCCAGTTATAACTGTTACCCATGTATCCGGTCTAAAGTGTTACCTATGTTTCCGGTTTGTACCTTCGCTTGGCCGGGCTACAACACATTTTCCCCATCACTCGCGCACCGACTCCGGGATCCAGCGACCAAACTTATTTATGGCAATCTGCCCTGCTCTTTTAGCCACTCGCGCACCAGGAACAACGCGCTCACGTTACGCGCTTCATTAAAATCCGGCTCATCGAGCAGCGCCATCATGTTTGCCAGCGGCCAGCGAACCTGCGGCAATGGCTCTGGTTCGTCCCCTGGCAGCGATTCCGGATAGAGATCTTCCGCCACAACGATGTTCATTTTGCTGGAGAAATAGGACGGTGCCATCCCCAGTTTCTTAAGGAACGTCATTTGACGTGCGCCAAAGCCCACCTCTTCTTTCAGCTCGCGATTCGCGGCTTCCATCACCGTTTCACCGGGGTCAATAAGCCCCTTCGAGAAACCGAGTTCATAAGATTCGGTGCCCACCGCATACTCGCGGATTAAAATCAGGTGGTCGTCGACAATAGCCACAATCATCACCGCTTCGCGTGAGGACGGTTTCATACGCTCATAAACGCGACGAACGCCATTGCTGAACTCTAGATCGACGCTTTCCACGTTAAAAAGGCGTGATTGCGCGACGGTTTCAACATGGAGAATAGTAGGTTTCTGTAATGATTTGCTCATTGGGCCGGGGTCTTTGCTGTAATGACTTTTATTATTGTGCGATAGCGATGAGGTTCCAGCAATGCATAAAGCTCTTTATTTACATTGTTGCAACCTTTTGCTTTTCATCTCTCATTTATGGATAAATGTCAAGAGGTTGAATTACAATTGGGAATTTACTGATACTCGCCAGCCGATGGGTTTGTTATGCTTACGTTTTGCGAGAGTCTATAGACTCATTTTATGAATGCGTAATACGTGCCAATGGTTTATACGAAAAGCAGGCAACGAAGAGACCTCTAAGATAAGTATGATGGGAAAAGCATGGGCACACTGATGATCTTTACCGTAGCGATACTGATCTGCGCCGTGCTGGCCGGTTGGCTTTTGCGTAAACGGACAAAACGTCTTCACCTGCCGTGGCTCCATCAGTTTCCGGGGGCAACCACCCGAAAACTGACCAATGAAGAGCGTCAGGGCATTGAAAACTACCTCGATTATCTTAATCAGGATCAGCGCGTGCCTGCGTCCGGCGCGACCATTGCCCCTGCGGTGCTGACACTCACACCGCAGAGCAACACCGTTTTTATGCTGACGCGCGCCATTACTCGCTACGGCATCACCACCGATGAACCCAACAAATGGCGCTACTTCCTCGACTCCGTGGAAGTGCATCTACCGCCGTTCTGGGAACAGCATATTACCGATGAGAACAGTATTGAGCTTATCGAGACCGATGATGTGCCGCTGGTTATTGGTCTGAACGGCCATTCGCTGAAGACCTATTCACCTGAAAATAAAAGCTTTGCGCTGGAGTCATCTTCATCGACGCAGGCTTCTATCCGTGGCGAAGAGAGCGAGCAAATCGAGCTGCTCAACATCCGCCAGGAAACCCATGAAGAACACGCGCTTAGTCGCCCTGACGGCCTGCGTGAAGCGCTGCTAATCGTCGCCGCCTTTGTGCTGTTTTACTGCGGGCTTATCGCCCCAGCGGTCTTTACGCCATGGATTTTCGCCAGCGCATTTCTGCTCCTGTGCGGCGGGCTCTGGGGGCTGTTTGCACCGCCGACGAAGTCGTCGCTGAGAGAGATCCACTGCCTGCGCGGTACGCCAAAACGCTGGGGATTGTTCGGTGAAAACGATCAGGAGCAGATCAACAACATCTCTCTTGGGATCATCGATTTAATCTACCCTCGCCACTGGCAGCCGTATGTCGCCCAGGACCTGGGGCAAAAAACAGATATCGATATCTACCTTGATAGACACGTCGTGCGCCAGGGACACTTCCTCTCTTTGCATGACGAGGTGAAAAACTTCCCGCTTCAGCACTGGTTACGCAGCGCCGTCATCGGCGGCGGCGCGCTGCTGATCGCTATCATGATGTGGGTCAGCGTACCGCTTAATATGCCACTCAAATTTACGCTCTCCTGGCTAAAAGGGGCGCAAACCATTGAGGCCAAAGACGTTCGCCAGCTAGAACAGGCCGGCGTTCGCGTGGGTGATACCCTCCACATCAGCGGAACCGGGATGTGTAATATCCACTCTCCAGGCACCTGGACCGCGCAGGAAAGCTCGCCATTCCTGCCATTCGACTGCTCGCAAATCCTCTGGAACGACGCCCCTCGCCTGCCGCTGCCGGAGTCTGAAACCGTCAATAAGGCGACCGCACTGGTTCAGGCCGTCAACCGTCAGCTGCATCCAACGGCGGACGATGATTCCCGCGTCAGCCCGGCTCTGCGCTCGGCGATTCAGAAATCGGGCATGGTGCTGCTGGATGACTTTGCCGATATCGTGCTGAAAACGAAAGATCTTTGCTCGGCGACCGACGACTGTGTACGTCTGAAAAATGCCCTGGTGAACCTGGGTAATACTCGTGACTGGGATGCGCTGGTTAAGCGCGCGAATTCCGGCAAACTGGACGGGGTAAACGTTCTGCTGCGTCCGGTCAGCGCCGAGTCACTGGATAACCTTGTCGACACCTCCACCGCGCCGTTTATCCTGCGTGAAACCGCACGCGCGGCACAGGCGCTCAATAGCCCAGCGCCGGGTGGTTTCCTGATAACCAGCGATGAAGGCAGCGATTTTGTCAGCCAGCCATACCCAAGCACGACGCTGTACGACTATCCTGCCAGTGAGCAGTGGAACGAGTTTCAGCGTCTGGCGGGCATGTTGATGCACACGCCATTCCATGCGGAAGGCATCGTGACCAATCTCTATACCGACGCCAACGGGACACAGCACATTAACCTGCACCGCATGCCGGACAGCAGCGGGCTGTGGCACTATCTGGCCACCACGTTGCTGATGCTGGCCATGATAGTCTGTGCGGTTTACAACGGCGTGCAGGCGCTGCGTCGCTATCATCGCCATCGTGAGCGACTGGCCGAGATTCAGAAATACTATGAGAGCTGCATTAACCCCGTGCTGCTTTCCGCCCCGGAAGAGTTCAAGTCTGACTTTCCGACAAAATAAGCCCACTGCGTAGTTCGCGACAGGTTATGTTAATCTGTCGCGCATTTCTTCCGTCTGGAGACTCACCATGCATTTTGATATCGCCTGGCGCGAGGTAGACACCGTTCTTCTGGACATGGATGGCACGCTGCTCGACCTCGCTTTTGATAACTATTTCTGGCAAAAACTGGTGCCAGAAACCTATGGCGCAAAGCTGGGTATCACGCCGCAGGCGGCACAGGAAGCCATTCGTCAGGAGTACCATGCGGTACAACATACGCTAAACTGGTACTGTCTGGATTACTGGAGCGAGCGTTTGAGCCTGGATATCCGTTCGATGACCAGCGAGCAGGGCCCGCGCGCCGTGCTGCGTGAAGACACCATCCCTTTTCTGAACGCGCTTAAAGCGAGCGGAAAGCGACGTATCCTGCTGACTAATGCGCATCCGCATAACCTGGCGGTTAAGCTGGAACACACCGGTCTTGGCGAGCACCTTGATTTATTACTTTCCACCAATACATTTGGTTATCCGAAAGAGGATCAGCGGTTATGGCGGGCAGTTGAGAAACATACGGGTCTGGATGCCGAGCGCACGTTATTTATCGACGATAGCGAGCCCATTCTGGATGCCGCCGCCCACTTTGGGATCCGCTATTGCCTCGGTGTGACCAACCCCGACTCCGGCCTTGCGGAAAAGCAGTACCTGCGTCATCCCGCGCTTAACGATTACCGTCGTCTGATCCCCTCACTTCAGTGAAGGAGCGACCATGAAAGAGAAGCCTACCGAAGGCGTCAGGCTAGATAAATGGCTCTGGGCGGCGCGTTTTTATAAAACGCGTGCCGTCGCCCGAGAGATGATTGAAGGCGGCAAAGTTCACTATAACGGGCAGCGCAGTAAGCCCAGCAAAGTGGTTGAACTGAACGCCCTGCTGACGCTTCGCCAGGGAAACGACGAGCGCACCGTGGTGGTGAAAGGCATCACGGAGCAGCGACGTCCGGCAACGGAGGCCGTCACGCTCTATGAAGAGACGGCGGAGAGTATCGAGAAGCGCGAAAAAGTCGCCCTGGCGCGCAAACTGAATGCGCTGACCATGCCGCACCCGGACAGACGTCCGGATAAAAAAGAGCGGCGCGACCTGATGAGATTTAAATACGGCGACAGTGAATAACTGCCACCCCAAGAGAGAAAATTATGACTCAACACGATCAATTACATCGCTATCTGTTTGAAAACTACGCCGTGCGTGGCGAACTGGTCACCGTATCCGAAACGCTCGAACAGATCCTGGCAGGCCATAACTATCCGCAGCCGGTAAAAAACGTGCTGTCCGAGCTGCTGGTCGCCACCAGCCTGCTGACCGCTACGCTGAAGTTTGAAGGTGATATCACCGTTCAACTACAGGGCGATGGCCCGATGACGCTGGCGGTGATCAACGGCAACAACCACCAGCAGCTGCGCGGCGTCGCGCGCGTGCAGGGTGATATCCCGGCAGATGCAGACCTGAAAACGCTTATCGGTAACGGTTATCTGGTGATTACCATCAGCCCGGCCGAAGGCGAGCGCTATCAGGGTGTCGTTGGTCTGGAAGGCGATACGCTGGCGGCCTGCCTGGAAGATTACTTCCAGCGTTCCGAACAGCTGCCAACGCGACTGATTATCCGTACCGGCGAATCCGACGGTAAACCAGCTGCTGGGGGTATGTTGCTGCAGGTGATGCCAGCGCAGAACGCACAGCCGGAAGATTTTGAGCACCTGGCGGCGCTGACCGACACCATCAAGGCCGAAGAGCTGTTCACGCTGCCGGCCAACGATGTGCTGTGGCGTCTGTACCACGAAGAAGAAGTTACCCTGTATGACCCGCAGGACGTGGAATTTAAGTGCACCTGTTCCCGCGAACGCTGCGCTGGCGCGCTGAAAACCCTGCCGGACGAGGAAATTAACAGCATCCTCGAAGAAGAAGGCGAAATTGATATGCATTGTGATTACTGCGGTAGCCACTATGTGTTCAATGCCATGGATATTGCAGAGATTCGCAATAACGCGGCACCGTCTGACCCGCAGGTTCATTAAGTTCTGAGCCTTCCCCGGTGCCACTTCGTTCAACCGGGCTACGAACGTTTGTAGCCCGGCCAAGCGCAGCGCCGCCGGGAAAAATCAGCGCCGATACTCCAGCACCACCGTCTCATCCCCCAGCGTAATATCTTTCCACGCCTTCGGTTTTGCCCCTAACGCTCCATCCTTCGCCGCCTGAAGCAGCTTCGACTTGTTCAAGCCGGACGGCAGCGACGCACTCGCCTTATATTCCCAGCCTTTCTCACCCTGAGCAAAGACCAACACGGTACGATCGCCAAAGGCATACAGCACCTGCTCCGCCTTCCCATCACCGTTCAGATCCTGACTCACCAGCACGCAGCTGCCAACCTCGCTGCACGACTCCACTCTGTAGCGTTGCTCAATCACCGCGGCCCATAGCGCATTATCTGGCGGCATGCTGCCCGGAAGGATCGTCACGTTTTTCGCCAGTGCTTCGGCGGTCAGTTTTATCGTCGGACTCAGATCGCCACTCAACAACCGCTTAAGCTGCTGCTGACGCTTCGCATCCTGGGTGAACGCTTTATCTTGCTGTAGCTCAAGCAGCGCCGCGCGCCCGGGCTTGCCGCTGTGCGACAGCATATACAGACTCACCTGGTCGGCATTGATTTTACCGCTATGGTAACGGCTCATATGACTATTCACGCTGATGCGCCAGCTATCCAGCACCGGGGTATAAAGCAAGAAAAGTAGCGCGAGCCCCAGTAATGAGACCGCCAGATTGACCCGCCCTAACTGAGGTGAAGGATCTTCACGACGGCGCAGCAGGCCAATCAGATAGCCAACCGACCAGACCAGCAGCACCGCCACCACCAGCACGCCGTGCAGGCGATCCGACGTCCAGCCATACTGCCCAATACGTACCCATAGCGCCCAACCGGCAATCAGCACGTAGACCGGCGTCAGCATCACTGCCGTCTGAATCAACAGCCGCAGCAGACGCGGATAGCCAAGACGCGTAGCATTGGGTTCCCAGACCATCGCGGTGAGCAACAACTGCACAAAAGCCAGCGCCGAGAGCAATGCCGCCGCAGAGAAGCGCTGGGAAATGGCCGTCACGCCCGCAAACGGCAGCGTCACCAGGAACAACAGCGCCAGCAGCGAGACCAACGGCAGCAGACCGGTAGCAATCAGCGCCAGCAGCTTGTGGATAGCGGTAATCAGTCGTTCATTCTGGCGTGCAAGGATAACCGTCAGTGCCGTCACCAATCCAATGCAGACAAAGACAAACCACCGCGTATCGAAGAACAACCGCGAGAAGAAGGTGATATTGGCCAGTTCAAACAGCCCGCTCCAGAGCAGCAAAACCAGCCAGACCAGGCCGTTGGCTACGCCAATCAGCAACAACGTCAGCACGTTTTGCCACTGCTGAGCATAAAAGTGCGCATATCGCGGGAGGCCCGTCGCAGACTGAATACGGTATTGCAGCCACGGCAGCGCCAGCAGTGCCATCAGCAGCAGACACCAGCTGTAGGTCCATAGCGCGTCATACTGCCGCCATTGGTCTTCCTCATTAAGGTTGAGCTTTAGCCAGCCGCCCATTCCCAGCACGACAACCAGTACCACCGCCAACCAACACCACAGCGCACGCTGTTTAAAAGAGACCACGGTGAACAGCAGCACAGAGGAAAATGCCAGGCTTCCCGGCAAAGCGTAAAACATCCAGCCGCTATCTTTTGGGATCAAATAGAGGGTCAGCAAATAGCACACGAGCCCTTGTACTATGCCGGTTAGCGCCATACCCCAGCGAGTTGGCGGTGAAAGAGGAGTCACAGCATCCATTTCGATATTCTCATCCCAGAAGTGAGGAAAAAGCGCGTTTTGCGCACCGATTAGAACGTTAAATGTAGATTTTGCTCAGCGTGGTGAATCGATTTTTTACCTGAAAGCATTACGTAATTTTCTTTCATAAATGCGATTAATTTCACATTTATGCTGTCCATTAAACCATTTTGTAACCATTTAAGAACATTCGTGCCAATTTTGGGGCTTTTCCTGTCATAATCCGAGTCGCTTCGTGACAGGAGTCACAATGTTTTCGTAAGTAAGACGTTTGTCGGGATACGTAAATCTATGAGCCTGGTCGCGGTCAACACCCCTAAAATACCCATAGAATTTATAGCAGTACATATTGGCTAAGGAGCAGTGAAATGCGCAACGGTATAACCCCGCAGGACCTCAAGGCTTATGGTATTAACGACGCACAGGATATCGTCTACAACCCCGATTACGATACATTGTATCAAGAAGAACTCGATCCTAACCTGGAAGGTTATGAGCGCGGTGTCTTAACGAATCTGGGCGCAATTTCTGTCGACACCGGTATCTTTACCGGCCGTTCTCCAAAGGACAAATATATCGTTCGCGACGACACAACGCGCGACACGGTATGGTGGTCTGATAAGGGCAACGGAAAAAATGACAACAAGCCTCTGTCACCTGAAATCTGGCAACATCTTAAAGGCCTGGTCTCCCAGCAGCTTTCCGGCAAGCGCCTGTTTATCGTCGATGCCTACTGCGGCGCGAACGAAGACACCCGCCTGTCCGTCCGCTTTATTACGGAAGTCGCCTGGCAGGCGCACTTCGTGAAGAACATGTTTATCCGTCCAACTGATGAAGAACTGAAGACGTTCAAACCAGACTTCATCGTGATGAATGGCGCAAAATGCACTAACCCACAGTGGAAAGAACAGGGCCTCAACTCGGAAAACTTTGTCGCGTTTAACCTGACAGAGCGCATCCAGCTGATTGGCGGGACCTGGTACGGCGGCGAAATGAAAAAAGGGATGTTCTCTATCATGAACTACCTGCTGCCGCTGCAGGGCATTGCTTCTATGCACTGTTCCGCTAACGTCGGCGAGAAAGGCGACGTGGCGGTCTTCTTCGGCCTGTCCGGCACCGGTAAAACCACCCTTTCCACCGATCCAAAACGTCGTCTGATTGGCGATGACGAACACGGCTGGGATGATGACGGCGTGTTTAACTTTGAAGGCGGCTGCTACGCGAAGACCATCAAGCTCTCCGAAGCCGCTGAGCCGGATATCTATCACGCGATCCGTCGCGACGCGCTGTTGGAAAACGTGGTGGTGCTGGCCGACGGTACTATCGACTTTAACGACGGTTCCAAAACGGAAAACACCCGCGTCTCCTACCCGATTTACCACATCGACAATATCGTGAAGCCGGTGTCGAAAGCGGGCCACGCCACTAAGGTTATCTTCCTGACCGCCGATGCTTTCGGGGTTCTGCCGCCGGTATCACGCCTCACGGCCGATCAGACGCAGTACCACTTCCTTTCTGGCTTCACCGCGAAGCTGGCAGGTACCGAGCGCGGCGTCACCGAGCCGACCCCAACCTTCTCCGCCTGCTTCGGCGCGGCGTTCCTGTCGCTGCACCCGACGCAGTACGCTGAAGTGCTGGTAAAACGCATGCAGGCCGCAGGCGCACAGGCTTACCTGGTGAATACCGGTTGGAACGGCACCGGCAAACGTATCTCTATCCAGAATACGCGCGCGATTATCGATGCCATCCTCGACGGTTCTCTGGACAACGCAGAAACCTTCACCCTGCCAATGTTTGACCTGCAGATCCCAACGGAACTGCCGGGCGTAGACACCCACATCCTCGACCCGCGCAGCACCTACGGTTCGCCGGAGCAGTGGCAGGAAAAAGCCCAGGCGCTGGCGAAGCTGTTCATTGAGAACTTCGAGAAATACACCGATACCCCGGCAGGCGCCGCGCTGGTGAGCGCAGGGCCGAAGCTGTAACGGGTAGACATGCTGCCTAGCCCTTACCCTTTGGGGTGAGGGCTTTTTTTTATCCAAACACTTTTTAAGTGTACCAAGTACACCTATACTTGATAAAAATATCATCTACGCAGGATGCGTAATGTTCATCTTCATCGAACTACAAGGATTCAGTAAACGGCGTCGGGTCTTACTGCCTGACGATGAGTTCCGGGTTTTCCAGGAGATTCTTATTGAGAACCCGGAAGCGGGAGAAACCATTTCAGGTACAGGCGGTTTCAGGAAAATACGCTGGAATCGTCCTGGGATGGGGAAGCGAGGTGGAGTTCGAGTCATTTACTATAACGTAACGAGTAAAGGCAGGATTTATCTGGCGCTGATTTATCCTAAGAATGAACAAGATGATTTAACTGAAGAGCAGAAAAGTGTTTTGAAGCAGTTATCCAATGCGATGAGGCAACCATGAAAGATGAATTATTTGCCGATCTGCTGGCCAGTGCAGAAGAAATGGTACGCATTGAAAAAGGCGATGAGACGCCAAAGCCTGAGCACGTACATACCTTTAGCGAGATCGATGTAAAAGCCATTCGCGAAGCCACCGGGCTACGCCAGCAAGATTTTGCTATCGCCGTCGGTGTGAGCTATGACCTGGTAAAAAGTTGGGAGACAAAACGTCGTCAGCCAACGGGGGCACCACGTAAACTCCTGCTGCTGCTTCAGGCCAACCCATTCATCATTAAGCAGTTGATCGCCATTTAACGAATCTCATACAGGTAGCCCAGCCGAGCGACGCCGGGACAACACACCGCACCACACCGCACCACACAAACAAAAACCGCCGGGGTTTCCCCCAGCGGCTTTTTTAGCTCTCTTTCGTCGGCGTCGGTGGACGACTTCCCGGCACCGGCAGCCAGGCGCGTATCAGCAACCCGCCGCGTTCGCTGGTATCAAGCTCCAGCAACCCATTGTGGTTATCGATAATACGCTGCACGATGGCCAGCCCCAGACCCGTTCCGCTGATGGTACGGGCGCTATCGCCACGAACAAACGGTTGGAACAGGTGCTTACGCTGCTCGGGTTTAATGCCCGGGCCATCGTCTTCTACCTGGAACCAGGCACGATGCGCTTCACGACCGCTGCTGACTTTAATCCAGCCGTTGCCATAACGCGCGGCGTTCACCACCATATTGGCCAGCGCACGCTTGATAGACAGCGGATGCACCCTTACCGGGATCTCGTCGTTGAACAATGCGGTATCAATTTCGCGCTCGTAGCCGCTTTCCGCTGCGATCACTTCACCCAGCACCGTGTTGAGGTCGATAGACTCCAGCGGCATCTCCTGACCGGTACGCAGATAGTCAATAAACTGCTCGATAATGGCGTTGCACTCTTCAATATCTTTATTGATAGATTCAGCGAGATAACCATCCTCTTCACCCATCATCTCCGTCGCCAGACGAATACGCGTCAGCGGCGTGCGAAGGTCATGGCTGACACCGGCCATCAACAGCGTACGGTCGTCGGAAAGCTGCTTCACGCCTGCGGCCATATGGTTAAAGGCTCGGGTAACCGAACGCACCTCAGACGCACCGTATTCACGCAGCGGCGGAGGAATAATACCTTTCCCGACCTGAAGCGCGGCGTGCTCCAGGTCGACCAGGGGTCGGTTCTGGATGCGAATAAACAGCCAAGCGCCGCCTATCGCCAGCAGCATAATCGCCAGGGTATAGCGGAAGAGCGGAGAGAAGTCCCCCTGATGGATTTCGGTTAACGGCACGCGCACCCAGATATTGGGTGACAGCCAGGTCTTCAACCAGACCACCGGGGAGCTTTTATTGACTTCAACGCGCACTTCAGTCGGCCCGCCCAACTGCTGGGCCATCTGCTGACTTAAGAACTCGTAGTGTTGAGCCCAGCGTAAACCGGCCTCTTCAGCGGCTTCATCGGAATAGAGTGAAATACCCAGTTCACGATAGATCTCGCGGCGAAATGCCGGCGGCACGACAAGCTGCGTGCCGTCTTCCAGCTGCAGTTTATCGGTCATCAGCATACGGACTTCGTAGGCTAAGACCTTATTAAACTGCTGCAGGCTTGGCAAAATCGCGAAGTTCAGCACCACAAGATAGGTTGTCACCAGGCTGACAAACAGCAGGGTGACAATCAACAGTAACGTGCGGGCAAACGAACTTCGAGGCGAGAAGCGAAGTCGCCTCATGCTTTAGAGCCGTCCGGGACGAACACGTAGCCCAGACCCCAAACGGTCTGAATGTAGCGTGGGTGAGCCGGATCTTCTTCCACCATGCGGCGCAGGCGAGAAATCTGCACGTCGATGGAACGTTCCATCGCCGAGTATTCGCGACCACGGGCCAGGTTCATCAGCTTATCGCGAGACAGCGGTTCACGCGGGTGGCTGACCAGTGCTTTCAGTACCGCAAACTCACCGCTAGTGAGTGGCATAGGCTCATCTTCGCGGAACATTTCGCGAGTACCGAGGTTCAGCTTGAACTTACCGAAGGCGATAACCGCTTCTTCCTGAGAAGGCGCGCCCGGCAGTTCGTTCGCCTGACGACGCAGTACCGCACGAATACGGGCCAGCAGTTCACGCGGGTTGAACGGTTTCGGAATGTAATCGTCGGCGCCAATTTCCAGGCCTACGATACGGTCAACTTCTTCCCCTTTCGCCGTCACCATGATGATCGGCATCGGGTTGCTCTGACTACGCAGACGACGGCAAATCGACAGACCGTCTTCGCCTGGCAGCATTAAATCCAGAACCATCAGATGGAATGATTCACGAGTCAGTAGTCGGTCCATCTGTTCGGCGTTAGCTACGCTTCGAACCTGGAAACCCTGCTCGGTCAGATAACGTTCCAGCAACGCGCGCAGGCGCATATCGTCATCAACAACAAGAATCTTATAATTCTCTTGCATTGTTTTTACTCCCAAAGGTTCGCAACAATTATTCAGCATGTATTCTCAAAAAAGCCTGCGCTTGCGACCAGCTAAATCTGGTATAAATTCCAGGCTAAATTGTTACAAAGCATATTTAACAGCGAGTTAAGTATACAATGAATCTTAATACACATTATTTATTCTGTCGGCATACTCGCGTAATACGTATTGTGCGTATTCTTTCCTCGGCAGCAGGTAAGCACGGAACATGAAAACACAGTTGATCACCCGTGAAGGGTACGAAAAGCTCAAAAAAGAGATGGATTATCTCTGGCGCGAAGAGCGCCCGGAGGTCACAAAGAAGGTGACCTGGGCCGCAAGCCTTGGCGATCGCAGTGAGAATGCTGACTATCAGTATAATAAGAAACGCTTAAGGGAGATTGACCGACGCGTTCGTTATTTGACCAAATGCCTGGAAAATCTGCGCATTGTCGATTATTCGCCGCAGCAGGAAGGCAAAGTCTTTTTCGGTGCCTGGGTCGAGATAGAAAACGACGACGGCGATACCAAGCGTTTTCGCATCGTCGGCTACGATGAGATTTTTGGTCGCAAGGACTATATCTCCATCGACTCGCCGATGGCCCGCGCGCTGCTGAAGAAAGAGGTCGGCGACCTGGCGGTGGTCAACACCCCGGCGGGTGAAGCAAGCTGGTACGTGAATGAGATCGAATACGTAAAATAAGACCGGAACAATCCGAAGCCCCTGTTGATGACTGGCATTTTTGCCAGTCAATCCGTATAACTGTCCCCTGATTTTATGACCTAACAGTGAAACCAAGCCATGATGAATGATTCGCTCTGCCGCATTATTGCGGGTGAACTTCAGGCCAGAGCCGAACAGGTGGAAGCCGCCGTTCGCCTGCTTGATGAAGGGAACACCGTGCCGTTTATTGCACGTTATCGTAAGGAAATCACCGGCGGACTGGATGATACGCAGCTGCGTAATCTGGAAACCCGCCTCGGGTATCTGCGTGAGCTGGAAGACCGCCGTCAGGCCATTCTGAAATCCATCGGTGAGCAAGGTAAGCTGACCGAGGCGCTGGAAAAAGCCATCAACGGCACGCTCAACAAAACCGAGCTGGAAGACCTCTACTTACCGTACAAACAAAAGCGCCGCACCCGCGGGCAGATTGCCATTGAAGCGGGCCTTGAGCCGCTGGCCGACCTGCTGTGGAGCGAGCCGTCCCACGACCCGGAAACCGAAGCCGCTAAATTTATCGATGCCGATAAGGGCGTTGCAGACACTAAAGCGGCCCTTGATGGCGCACGCTATATCCTGATGGAGCGCTTCGCGGAAGACGCAGGCCTGCTGGCGAAAGTACGTGACTACCTATGGAAGAACGCCCATCTGGTTGCCAAAGTGGTCAGCGGTAAAGAAGAGGAAGGCGCTAAGTTCCGCGACTACTTCGACCACCACGAACCTATTTCCACCACCCCTTCCCACCGCGCGCTGGCGATGTTCCGCGGGCGTAATGAAGGCGTGCTGCAACTCTCTCTCAACGCCGACCCGCAGTTCGACGAGCCGCCGAAAGAGAGCTACTGCGAACAGATTATTATCGACCACCTCGGCCTGCGCCTGAACAACGCGCCGGCGGACAGCTGGCGTAAAGGCGTGGTGAGCTGGACCTGGCGCATCAAGGTGCTGATGCACCTCGAAACCGAACTGATGGGCACCGTGCGCGAACGTGCGGAAGATGAGGCAATTAACGTCTTCGCCCGCAACCTGCACGACCTGCTGATGGCTGCACCGGCTGGCCTGCGTGCCACCATGGGCCTTGACCCGGGCCTGCGTACCGGCGTCAAAGTGGCAGTAGTTGACGGTACCGGCAAGCTGGTCGCCACCGACACCATTTATCCGCATACCGGTCAGGCGGCGAAAGCCGCGGTTGTCGTCGCCGCACTGTGCGAAAAGCACAACGTAGAACTGGTGGCTATCGGTAACGGGACAGCATCTCGCGAAACCGAACGCTTCTTCCTCGACGTACAGCAGCAGTTCCCGAAAGTCACCGCCCAGAAGGTGATCGTCAGCGAAGCTGGCGCATCCGTCTACTCTGCCTCTGAACTGGCGGCGCTGGAGTTCCCGGACCTAGACGTTTCCCTGCGCGGCGCGGTGTCTATCGCCCGTCGTTTACAAGATCCGCTGGCAGAGCTGGTGAAAATCGACCCGAAATCCATCGGGGTCGGCCAATATCAGCATGACGTTAGCCAGACTCAGCTGGCGCGTAAGCTTGATGCAGTCGTAGAAGACTGCGTAAACGCCGTCGGCGTAGACCTGAACACCGCCTCCGTGCCGCTGCTGACCCGCGTAGCGGGCCTGACGCGCATGATGGCGCAGAACATCGTCGCCTGGCGCGACGAGAACGGTCAGTTCCAGAATCGCCAGCAGTTGCTGAAGGTGAGTCGTCTGGGGCCAAAAGCGTTTGAGCAGTGCGCTGGCTTCCTGCGCATTAACCACGGCGACAACCCGCTGGATGCCTCAACCGTTCACCCGGAAGCCTATCCGGTGGTCGAGCGTATTCTGGCCGCCACGCAGCAGGCGCTGAAGGATTTAATGGGCAACAGCAGTGAGCTCAGAAATCTGAAAGCCTCTGAATTCACCGACGAGCGTTTCGGTGTGCCAACCGTTACCGACATCATCAAAGAGCTGGAAAAACCGGGCCGCGATCCGCGTCCTGAGTTCAAAACCGCGAAGTTTGCCGATGGTGTAGAAACCATGAACGACCTGCTTCCGGGAATGATCCTCGAAGGCGCCGTTACCAACGTCACCAACTTTGGTGCGTTCGTGGATATTGGCGTGCATCAGGATGGCCTGGTCCACATCTCTTCGCTGGCGGATAAGTTTGTCGAAGACCCACACACCGTGGTGAAAGCGGGCGATATCGTCAAAGTGAAGGTGCTGGAAGTGGATCTGCAGCGTAAACGCATTGCGCTGACCATGCGCCTTGACGAGCAGCCGGGTGAAACCAACGCCCGTCGCGGTGGCGGTAACGATCGCAGCCAGAGCAACAACCGCCCGGCAGCGAAAGCGGCAAAACCTCGCGGACGCGAAGCGCAGCCTGCGGGCAACAGCGCGATGATGGATGCGCTGGCAGCCGCCATGGGCAAAAAACGCTAATCGAAACCAGTAGCCCGGCCGAGCACAGCGACGCCGGGAACCGCTCCAGAGCCTCCCCGACGTCGGCGTTAAAACGCCTCGACCGGTCTGCCGCTTATTTGGCATATCTCAGCCATTATTATCTTCCGTTCAGCTTTTAATAATAAGCCTCATCACGTTTTATTTTATTAACCAATGAAACCTTAATTAAACATTAAGCGAAGAAAATAATATTTAATTCATTCACAGCTACAATGCGTTGCTTGCGTCATATCAAAAAAAGTGCAAATTCCGTTCGAAATTCCCACCGATCGCATAATATGTATTGATGATAAAAACCATTCTCATTATCATCATATTCAGTAAGCTTTATTCTTTTATTCTGTGACGATGCCCCGACTGCCGCCAGGCAGCACGCGGGTTCCCTCTCGTTCAGCTAGCGATATACAAGTAGGTTCTATGCAATTTACACCTGATACTGCGTGGAAGATTGTCGGTTTCTCCCGCGAAATTAGCCCAGCCTATCGTCAGAAACTGCTGTCACTGGGTATGCTGCCGGGATCGTCCTTTAATGTGGTTCGCGTTGCACCACTCGGCGATCCTATTCATATTGAAACTCGCCGCGTCAGCCTGGTGCTACGTAAAAAAGATCTCGCGCTAATAGAATTAGAATCCATCGCGTAATAACTTCAGCCCGGCACTAAGAGTCTGAAAAATGAAAAAATTAACCATCGGTTTAATTGGTAATCCTAATTCCGGCAAGACAACCTTATTTAACCAGCTCACCGGCGCGCGCCAGCGCGTGGGCAACTGGGCCGGGGTAACGGTGGAGCGTAAAGAAGGTGCATTCTCCACCACCGATCATCAGGTCACCCTTGTCGACCTGCCGGGCACCTACTCGCTGACCACCATTTCGTCGCAAACCTCGCTGGATGAGCAGATTGCCTGTCACTACATTCTGAGCGGCGACGCCGACCTGCTAATTAACGTAGTCGATGCCTCCAACCTCGAGCGTAACCTTTACCTGACGCTGCAACTCCTCGAACTGGGCATTCCGTGCGTGGTGGCGCTGAACATGCTCGACATTGCCGAGAAACAGCAAATCCGCATCGACGTGGATGCGCTCTCTGCCCGCCTCGGCTGCCCGGTTGTACCGCTGGTTTCCACCCGCGCTCGCGGGATTGAAGCGCTGAAAATGGCCATTGACCGCCATCAGGGCAACCAGCAGGTTGAACTGGTGCATTACCCGCAGCCGCTGCTGCGCGAAGCCGATAACCTGGCAAAAGAGATGTCGCAGGAAATCCCTGAACGTCAGCGCCACTGGCTGGGTATGCAGATGCTCGAAGGTGACATCTATAGCAGCGCCTACGCCGGTGATGCCGCACACAAGCTGGACGTTTCCCTGGCGCATCTTAGCGAAGAGATGGACGACCCCGCACTGCACATCGCCGACGCCCGCTACCAAAGCATTGCCGCGATTTGCGATGCCGTCAGCAACACCCTGACTGCCGAGCCAAGCCGCTTCACCGCCGCGATGGATAGAATCGTCCTCAACCGCGTGCTGGGCCTGCCGATTTTCCTGTTCGTGATGTACCTGATGTTCTTGTTGGCGATTAACATCGGCGGTGCGTTGCAGCCAATCTTCGACGGCGGCTCCGTTGCCATCTTTATCCACGGTATTCAATGGATTGGCTACCAGCTGCATTTCCCGGACTGGCTGACGGTCTTCCTGGCGCAGGGTATCGGTGGCGGTATCAACACCGTGCTGCCGCTCGTGCCGCAAATCGGCATGATGTACCTGTTCCTCTCCTTCCTTGAGGACTCCGGGTACATGGCGCGCGCCGCATTCGTCATGGACCGTCTGATGCAGTCTCTGGGTCTGCCGGGTAAATCGTTCGTACCGCTGATCGTCGGCTTCGGCTGTAACGTGCCATCGGTCATGGGCGCACGTACCCTCGATGCCCCGCGTGAACGTCTGATGACCATCATGATGGCGCCGTTTATGTCCTGCGGCGCGCGTCTGGCTATCTTCGCCGTCTTCGCCGCCGCCTTCTTCGGCCAGGGCGGAGCGCTGGTGGTCTTCTCCCTGTACGTGCTGGGTATTGTTATCGCCATCCTGACCGGCCTGATGCTCAAATACACCATCATGCGCGGCGAAGCGTCTCCGTTCGTGATGGAACTGCCGGTGTACCACGTACCTCACATTAAGAGCCTGATTATCCAGACCTGGCAGCGCCTGAAAGGCTTCGTACTGCGCGCCGGTAAAGTTATCGTTATCGTCAGTATCTTCCTGAGCGCGCTGAACAGCTTCTCGTTCAGCGGCAAAATCGTCGACAACATCAACGATTCCGCGCTGGCCTCCGTCAGCCGCGTTATCACCCCGGTGTTTAAACCGATTGGCGTGCATGATGATAACTGGCAGGCCACCGTGGGTCTGTTTACCGGTGCGATGGCGAAAGAAGTGGTGGTCGGTACGCTGAACACCCTCTACACCGCCGAAAACATTCAGAACGAAGAGTTTAATCCACAGGAGTTCAGCCTCGGTGAAGAGCTGCTCGCCGCAGCGGATGAAACCTGGCAAGGGCTGAAAGGCACCTTTAGCCTTAGCGTACTGGCTAACCCAATCGAAGCCAGTAAAGGCGACGGTAATATGGAAACCGGTGCCATGGGCGTGATGAGCAGTAAATTCGGCAGCGCGGCAGCAGCCTACAGCTACCTGATTTTCGTTCTGCTCTATGTTCCGTGCATCTCGGTGATGGGGGCGATTGCCCGTGAGTCTAGCCGCGGCTGGATGACCTTCTCCATTCTGTGGGGTCTGAACATCGCCTACTCACTGTCTACGCTGTACTACCAGGCGGTGAGCTTCAGCCAGCACCCACGCTACAGCCTGGTGTGCATCCTGGCGGTGATTCTGTTCAACGTGGTGGTGATTGGTCTGCTGCGCCGTGCCCGTAGCCGGGTGGATGTTTCCCTGCTGGCGACAAGCAAAACCCCGACATCCTGCTGCTCTAGCCCGGCAGGCGATTGTCACTAGGAGTCAACATGGCATCATTGATTGAAGTACGCGATATGCTGGCATTGCAGGGACGTATGGAAGCCTCACAGCTCAGCGCCCAACTGCATACGCCGCAGCCGCTGATCGATGCCATGCTGAGTCGCCTGGAAGCCATGGGGAAAGTCATGAAAATTGACGAAGAACCTGATGGATGTCTGACCGGCAGTTGTAAAAGCTGCCCGGAAGGAAAAGCCTGCTTACGTCAGTGGTGGGCGCTACGCTAAAACGTATTCCCGGCGTGAACAAACGCCGGGAATAACATGTTCGACCGACTTACTTATAGACGTCCGCATTACCGTGAACGGTTTTCTCGTTCTTCTCACCCGCAATGATCACATAGTACTTGCCGCCCAGCTCATCCGCCTTTTTAGACAGATCGTGTTTAGCATCCATTGGCGAGGTCGTGTTTGACGTAGTGATGTTACCGATTTTGGTCAGATTCATCTTAGCAACGTCTTCTTTAGTGATTTCCTTGGCCGCAAATGCGCCAAATGAAAGCGAACCGATAACCAGAGATGCAACAATACCTGTAACAAGTTTCATAGGCCTACACTCCATTCAGTTATTTTCGTAGGTGACAGTGGCCCGCCGAAATAGCCAGCCACCGTAACAAGTTAAGTATTGCTACAAATTTGCCATTTACCACGTCAGGCTAAAAATAATTCCGTAAGCGTTGTTTGAGCGCCAGCAACGGTTCGCAGAATGCCTGCGGATGCGAAATAAACGGCGCATGAGCCGCCTTATCAAACACCAGCGATTCGCTCTGCGGCCACTGGGCATCCAGCAGCGGTACAATTTTTCTTGGGACCAAACCATCAAGCCGACCGTATAGACGCAGGAACGGTACCGTCAGCGCGGCGAGCGGCTGGCGCAGGTCAGCGGTTTTAAGGATCTCCAGCCCGCCGTTCAGTACCTCGGAAGAGGGCATCGGCAGGGATAGCACCGTCTGCTTCAGCGCACGGGCATCCTGACGGGCGCTTTCAGTGCCCAGCGTTTGCAGCGCCAGGAAACGCTCTACGGTGCGCTGGAAGTCTTCGCTAAGCTGTTGCTGGAACCCGCCGAGCACCTCAGGCTTAATGCCCGGCCACTCTTCATGCGCGCTAAAACACGGTGACGATGCGACGGTGACCAGCGCCTCAACGCGTTCCGGGTGGCGTAATGCCACTTCGCTTGCCACCAGTCCTCCCAGACTCCAGCCAAGCCAGATAGCCTTTGCTGGCGCTTTTTCCAGCACGCGATCGGCCATCTCTTCCAGCGAAAGTGCACCAAATCCGCCGCTGCGACCATAGCCCGGTAGGTCGACCAGATGCAGCGTAAAATGCGCGCCTAATTCCGGCGTGATGCAATCCCAGACCTGGGCATTCAGCCCCCATCCGTGCAACAGCACAAGATGACAATTTCCTTCGCCCGTGGTTTGCCACCAGATGTCGTTCATCAGCTATTGTTCTCGTTTTATCAGTTCAGGAGGCGATTATGCTAACAGTCCACGGCTCGTGCTGGCTATGCAAAATGCCGCTGGCGCTACCGGCGTGGGGTATCTGCTCGCGCTGTACCGGCGCGGTCACTCTCCGGATTTGTCTTTGTCCGCAGTGCGGGTTACCTTCAGCCGACAGCAACGTCCCTTGCGGGCGCTGCTTGCAAAAACCGCCGCCCTGGCAACGGCTGGTCGCGATTAACGACTATCAACCGCCGCTCAGTACCTTGATTCATCACTTCAAGTTTAGCGGTCAGCCAGAGCTGGCTCCTGCACTGGCGCGCCTACTGCTGCTGGCCGTGCGGCAAAACGCCATGCGACCTATACCGCAACAGCTTATCAGCGTGCCGCTGTGGCAACGCCGTCACTGGCGTCGGGGGTATAACCAGAGCGAGCTGCTCTGCCAGGCGCTGGCAAAATGGCTGCCCTGTGAGTTCAACTCGCGCGCGCTTACCCGTACCCGGCCAACGGCGACGCAGCATCAGCTCAGCGCGCGGCTGCGCAAGCAGAACCTGAAAAATGCGTTCCAGCTTGAATTACCGGTTCAGGGTCGCCATATGGTTGTTGTGGATGATGTCGTCACCACGGGCAGCACCGTTGCCGAGATTTCCCGGCTTCTTTTGCGAAATGGCGCGGCGAGCGTTCAGGTATGGTGTCTGTGTCGCACCTTGTAGACCCCCATCTATGGGCGTATTATAACCAACTAAAGTAGTCAACTATTAGGTCAAAGCTATGATCCGTATTTCCGATACTGCGCAAGCGCACTTTGCCAAACTTCTGCAAAATCAGGAAGAAGGGACACAGATCCGTGTATTTGTGATTAACCCTGGTACGCCTAACGCAGAATGCGGCGTTTCTTATTGCCCGCCGGATGCGGTGGAAGCAAGTGATACTGCCCTGAAATTTGAACAGCTCACCGCCTATGTCGACGAGCTGAGCGCTCCGTATCTGGAAGATGCGGAAATTGATTTCGTCACCGATCAGCTGGGTTCTCAGCTGACCCTGAAAGCGCCAAACGCGAAAATGCGTAAAGTGTCCGACGATGCACCGCTGATGGAGCGCGTTGAATACATGCTGCAGTCGCAGGTGAACCCTCAGCTGGCTGGCCACGGTGGTCGCGTGTCGCTGATGGAAATCACCGACGACGGCTACGCCATCCTGCAATTTGGCGGCGGCTGTAACGGTTGTTCAATGATTGATGTCACCCTGAAAGACGGTATCGAAAAGCAGCTGCTGGCTGAATTCCCGGAACTGAAAGGCGTGCGCGATCTGACCGAACACCAGCGCGGCGAGCACTCTTACTACTAAGTTCGCTCCGCGCTCATCCCCGGCGGCGCTTCGCTTGGCCGGGCTACCTATGTTTGTAGCCCGGACGAGGCGTTTACGCCGACCCTGGGGATGTACTACCCACTCACGACATCATGTTACCGCGCAACATTCCTCGCAAATTCACGCTCAACGCACTGCAATAACCCTACCAATAATTTGACTACCGTCGCAGATTTCACATTTCCATGCTCAGGGTTATTCTCAATCTCCACATGTTACCCGTATCATCGCAACACACACCACCGCGTTAAATAAATAGCCAGCTATTCTTTGCTGAGTCATACAACATCAAGGTGGCGTGGAGAAGTCAGTACCTATTCCCTCTGTAGGGGCAATTGGACGTTGTCGCAACAACAGTGACGTTACCCATAACAAATTAAAGGCTGGATAAATTATGCCATTAATCATCGTAGCTATCGGGGTTATCCTCTTATTACTGCTGATGATCCGTTTCAAAATGAACGGGTTTATCGCTCTGGTTCTGGTGGCTCTGGCCGTCGGGCTAATGCAGGGCATGCCCCTGGACAAAGTTATCGTCTCCATTAAAAACGGCGTCGGCGGCACCCTCGGCAGCCTGGCGCTGATTATGGGCTTCGGCGCCATGCTCGGTAAGATGCTGGCAGACTGCGGCGGCGCACAGCGTATCGCCACCACCCTTATCGACAAATTTGGTCGTAAGCACATTCAGTGGGCCGTCGTCCTGACCGGCTTCACCGTCGGCTTCGCGTTGTTCTATGAAGTGGGCTTCGTACTGCTGCTGCCGCTGGTATTCACCATCGCCGCTAACGCACGTATTCCGCTGCTGTACGTTGGTGTGCCAATGGCCGCGGCGCTCTCTGTGACCCACGGCTTCCTGCCGCCGCACCCGGGCCCTACGGCTATCGCCACCATCTTCCACGCGGATATGGGTAAAACCCTGCTGTACGGTACGCTGCTGGCCATCCCAACCGTGATCCTGGCGGGCCCGGTTTATGCGCGCTGCCTGAAAAGCATCGACAAGCCAATCCCGGAAGGTCTGCACAACCCGAAAACCTTCACCGATGCAGAGATGCCGTCCTTCGGCGTGAGCGTCTGGACCTCTCTGGTGCCGGTCATCCTGATGGCGCTGCGCGCTATCGCTGAAATGGTGCTGCCAAAGGGCCACGCCCTGCTGCCTGCCGCTGAGTTCTTCGGCGACCCGGTGATGGCAACTCTGATTGCAGTGCTGATTGCTATCTTCACCTTCGGCCTGAACCGTGGCCGTTCTATGGATGACATCAACGATACGCTGATCTCCTCCATTAAAATTATCGCCATGATGCTGCTGATCATCGGTGGTGGCGGTGCCTTCAAGCAGGTACTGGTCGACTCCGGTGTTGATAAGTACATCGCATCGATCATGCACGAGTCCAACGTTTCTCCGCTGTTTATGGCCTGGTCTATCGCCGCCGTGCTGCGTATTGCGCTGGGTTCTGCCACCGTTGCAGCTATTACCGCTGGCGGTATCGCCGCGCCGCTGATTGCCACCACCGGGGTTAGCCCTGAGCTGATGGTTATCGCCGTCGGTTCCGGCTCCGTTATCTTCTCCCACGTGAACGATCCAGGCTTCTGGCTGTTCAAGGAGTACTTCAACCTGACCATTGGTGAGACCATCAAGTCCTGGTCGATGCTGGAAACAATTATCTCGGTTTGCGGTCTGGTAGGTTGTCTGCTGCTGGGGATGGTGGTGTAACGCCACGAACTCTCGATACAAAAAATGCCGGGCTTGTCCCGGCATTTTTATTGGTAGGCCTGATAAGCGCAGCGCCATCAGGCAATGACGGCGCACATCACCGGATGGCGGCGTTGCCTTATCCGGCCTACAAAAAACCCGGCGTCGCGTTTGTACGGCCGGGTTACGGGTTACTTCTTCTTACTCGCCGCTTTCCGCCGCTTGTCCAAATCCTTAATCAGCTTGTTCACCCCGTCATCGGCAAACATCGCCTCCAGCGAAGTGGAGAGCTTGCGTCGCCAGTTCGGATATTCAGAGCTGGTACCAGGGATGTTGACCGGGCTGGACATCTGCAGCCAGTCTTCCGGCTGAAGCCCCAGCAGCGCGCTGTTGCTGTCGGCGATATAGCGTTGCATCCCGCGACTCAGCGTTGCCGTCATCGACATCAATGACGCCTTATGCCCCGCACGTTTCGGCAGCGTGCCGTACTTGTGCAATGCATCTAGCAGCCCCTGCTTCGCCCGGGCGCGATCCTGATAAAGCCCAAGCAGCACGTCCGCATCAGGATAAAGCCCTAATGTATTCCCGAGGGCCAGGTCGTCACCTTCCCAATAGCCGCGCAGCGTCGGCAGGTCGTGGGTGGTTGCCACGGCCATCGACTGCTCTGGATAGGCTTTCGGCGCGCGGAAGTTCTTCTCACTATCGTTTTCAAAGTAGAGCACTTTGTACGAGTAAACGCCGCTTTTGCGCAGCTTACCGACAATCTCCACCGGTACGGTGCCAAGGTCTTCGCCAATCACCATACAGCGATGACGTTTACTCTCCAGCGCCAGAATCGACAGCAGCGCATCCACCGGATATTGCACGTAAGCGCCGTGATCGGCGGTTTCACCATACGGGATCCACCACAAACGCAGCACCGACATCACGTGGTCAATACGCAGCGCGCCGCAGTTCTTCATGTTGGCACGCAGCAGCTCGATAAACGGCTCATAGGCACGCGCGGCGATGATATGCGGATCCATCGGCGGCAGGCCCCAGTTTTGCCCCAGCGGGCCGAGGATATCCGGCGGCGCGCCGACGGAGGCTTTCAGGCAGTACAGCTCGCGGTCGCACCAGGTTTCCGCGCCGCCTTCGGCCACACCCACCGCCAGGTCGCGGTAGAGGCCAATCGGCATGGCATCGCTCTGGCTGGTCTCCCAGCAGTCGGCAAACTGGGTATACGCCAGCCATTGCAGCCACAGGTAGAAATCTATGTCATCGGCATGCTTCTTACAGAACGACTGCACGTCCGAGCTTTCAATATTCTGATATGCCTTCGGCCAGGCAGGCCAGCCCCAGCGCAGCTTATCTTCTTTCACCTGATGGGCGTGCAGCGCGTCATACGCCGCCTGCCAGTAAAGACTCTCCCCTTCTTTATCGACAAAGTAACGGAAGGTCGCCATCTGCTCATCGTTGCGTTTGGCAAAGCGTTTCCACGCCATACGCAGCGCCGTCATTTTCAGTTCGGTCACCGCGGTGTAATCCACCTGCTCCACGTCGCGTGCCGCTTTCAACTTCTTCTGAGTTGCCGGCAGCTTCCACCATGCCTGCGCCTCGTCGCTCAGCGCAAAGTCTTCCACGGCGTTCACGTCGATATAGATAACGTTCATCCAGCGGCGCGAAGATGGGCTATACGGGCTGGCGCTTTCCGGATTGGCCGGGTAGAGCGCATGAATCGGGTTGAGGCCGATAAACGACCCGCCGCGCTTCGCCACTTCCGGCAGCATCGCCTTCAGGTCGCCGAAGTCGCCGATACCCCAGTTTTTATCCGAACGTAGGGTGTAGAGCTGCACGCAGGCGCCCCACAGCTTTTTCGCCTCTTTCAGCGGCTGCGGTTCATAACAACGTTCGGGAGCAATAATCGCCCGGCAGTGCCAGCGCTGATCGCCCTGGGTCAGGGTTAACGAGTGATACCCTTCCGGCAGCCGGGTCGGCAGGCTGAGCGTTTTACCGCCCGCCGCCTGACCATGATACTGCTTGCCCTCTTCGGTGGTGAGGATCCAGCTAAACTCGCCCTTCCCCTCCACCGCCAGCGTCATCTTCTTACCATACGTCCAGACTATCACGTTGGGTATCGGCGTGGCCGCCACATCCGTGGCGGCGGTATGATGCATTGCGTCAAGCAAACGCCGTTTGGTGTCGGCACCAATAGACTGCGGCTTGCCGTGGGCATTGATGTAATTTGGGCTAATACCCGCCGCTAGCGCGGCATTATCGAGGCGTTTGCTCTCCATGGCCTGTCCTTAGCGTTTTGCCTGCCAGATGCGTTTCTGATAATCGCGGATAGAACGGTCAGAGCTGAACATGCCACAGCGAGCGGTGTTCAGGATTGCCGCACGGGTCCATGCGTCCTGATCGCGGTAGAGCACATCAACCTGCTTCTGCGCTTCAACATAAGCCGCAAAGTCCGCCATCACCAGGTACGGGTCACCGCCCTGCTTGCCAATGCTGTGCAGCATCTGGTCGAAAGCGTGTTTGTCGCCGTCGCTGTATTTGCCGCTTTCCAGCTCTTTGAGCACCGCGTCCAGCAGCTTGTCGGCTTTACGCCATTTCAGCGGATCGTAGCCTTTGGCTTTAAGTTCTTTCACCTGCTCGACGGTATGGCCGAAGATAAAGATGTTCTCAGAACCGACCTGCTCGGCGATTTCCACGTTCGCACCGTCCAGCGTACCGACGGTCAGCGCGCCGTTGAGCGCCAGCTTCATGTTGCCGGTACCGGAGGCTTCTTTACCCGCCGTGGAGATCTGTTCAGAAACATCCGCCGCCGGAATCAGCATCTCCGCCGCGGATACACAGTAATCCGGCAGGAAGACCACTTTCAGCTTATCGCCCACTTTCGGGTCGTTGTTGACGGCTTCGGCCACTTTGTTGATAGCAAAGATAATGTTCTTCGCCAGATAGTAGCCCGGTGCCGCCTTCGCCCCGAACAGGAACACGCGCGGTACGCGGTCGGCCTCTGGGTTTTCGCGGATTTCTTTGTACAGCGCCAGAATGTGCAGCAGGTTCAGATGCTGACGTTTGTACTCGTGCAGGCGTTTGATTTGAATATCAAAAATCGCGTTGCTGGAGATCTCAATACCGGTGCGTGCCTTAACAAACTTCACCAGGCGCTCTTTGTTCGCCAGCTTGATGTCGCGGTACTGCTTACGGAACTTCGCATCGTCCGCGTATTTTTCCAGATTGATCAGCTGATCGAGATCGTTCGCCCACTCTTTTTTCAGCGATTTATCCAGCAGCGCGGCAAGCGCCGGGTTGCACTGTTTGATCCAGCGACGCGGCGTGATGCCGTTGGTCACGTTGTGGAAACGGTTCGGCCAAAGCTGGTGATATTCCGGGAACAGGTCTTTCACTACCAGGTCAGAGTGCAGCGCTGCGACACCGTTAACCGCAAAACCGCTCACCACGCACATGTTCGCCATGCGCACCTGCTTGTTGTGCACCACGGCAAGTTTCGCCCAGACGGCTTCATCGCCCGGCCAGGTGGCATCAACCAGCTTCTTAAAGCGGTCGTTAATTTCTTTGATAATCTGCATGTGACGCGGCAGCAGCGCTTTCACCAGTTTCTCATCCCAGCACTCCAGCGCTTCTGGCATCAGGGTGTGGTTGGTGTAGGCGAAGGTTTTGCTGGTAATCGCCCACGCATCGTCCCAGCTCATCTGGTGCTCATCAATCAGCACGCGCAGCAGTTCAGGAATGGCGATGGTTGGGTGCGTATCATTAAGCTGGATAACTTCAAAATCAGCCAGTTCATGCAACTTTCGGCCCGCCAGATGGTGACGGCGCAGAATGTCAGCCACGGAGCAGGCGCACTGGAAGTACTGCTGCATCAGGCGCAGCTTTTTACCCGCGGTGTGGTTGTCGTTCGGGTACAGCACTTTGGTCAGCTTTTCGGCGCCGATACCCTGCTGCTCAGCGCGCAGGAAATCACCGTCATTGAATTTGGTCAGGTTAAATGGATGCGCGTGCTTGGCCTGCCACAGACGCAGCGGCTGCGCTACGCCGTTACGGTAACCCAGCACCGGCAGATCCCAGGCTTCACCGGTAATGGTGAACGCCGGCTGCCATTCCCCTTTGACAACTTTACCGCCAATGCCCACCTGCACGTCCAGCGCGGCGTTATGACGGAACCACGGGTAGCTGCCGCGCTGCCAGTCATCCGGCGCTTCCATCTGATGACCGTCGTCGAAGGACTGACGGAACAGGCCATATTGATAATTCAGACCATAGCCGGTCGCCGACTGGCCCACGGTCGCCATCGAGTCAAGGAAGCAGGCGGCCAGACGGCCCAGGCCACCGTTGCCGAGCGCCGGGTCAGTCTCTTCTTCCAGCAGATCGGTCAGGTTGATGTTGTAGGCTTTCAGCGCCTCGCTCACCCCTTCGTACCAGCCGAGGTTAAGCAGGTTGTTGCCGGTCAGGCGGCCAATCAGGAACTCCATTGAGATGTAGTTCACGTGGCGCTGACCTTTCTCCGGCTTCGCTACCGGCTGCGCGGAGAGCTGTTCTGCCAGCGCACCGCTCACAGCCTGCCACCACTGGTGGGACGTCATCTCGGTAGCGGCCTGCAAGCCAAATCGCTGCCACTGACGCGTCAGGGCAGCCTGGAATGAATCGTGATTGAAAGTAGGCTGTGACATAGCGAATTCGAATCCTTTTACATAGACATTGGCGTTAGTGTGCCTGGCTGAATGAGGGACTTCCTCATCCCGTCCAGGATTAGACAGGGAGGAGTCGCAGGGATGAGCGAAAAGTGTGATCGCCGCCACTATAACGTTAGCCGTTGGCGGTAATTTCGCTCAACTTTCATACAGCAAGGAGCATCCTTGTTCAGGAGGTCAGTGTCGCGGATCGCATCGAAGATATCTTCGGGCCGGGTCATAAAATGAAATGGCGTTTTGCGATAAATATGTAAATAAGGAAATGATTTCGTCACTAAATAAGCAACAAATTAATACGTATTATTTCTACGGAAATTTACGTGAACTGAATTTTTTTTAACGCCATTTATTTGAGTTCTTGCTCAAATATTATTTCACTCGTAACTACAACAGGTTATGTAAGCCAAGGTTTACGCGCCCTGAGCGGCATTCTACGAAGATGGCATTAAATAGAAAAAATTGTGACATATAGCAAATTAGAAGACATCAAAACAGGACATAACTTGCAATACATAGTCATTTGACCGACCTTTGTATGGATTAATTACGAAGCGCAAAAAAAATCTCGTTTTCCAATCCTCACAGTGAAGTGATTAGCTATGTTGATTCCGTCAAAACTCAGTCGACCCGTCCGTCTCGATCACACCGTGATTCGCGACAGGCTGTTGGCGAAACTTTCCGGCGCGAACAATTATCGTCTGGCGCTGATTACCAGTCCGGCTGGCTATGGAAAGACAACGCTTATTTCACAATGGGCAGCAGGGATGAGCGACCTGGGCTGGTATTCTCTCGATGAAGGCGATAACCAGCAGGAACGTTTTGCCAGTTACCTCATTGCCGCTATCCAGCAGGCAACTGGAGGACACTGCGAGGCCAGCGAAAATATGGTGCAAAAGCGCCAGTACGCCAGCCTGAGCTCCCTATTCTCTCAGCTATTCATTGAATTAAGCGAATGGCAGCGACCGCTATACCTGGTCATTGATGACTATCACCTGATAACGAACCCTGTCATCCACGACGCGATGCGCTTTTTCCTGCGTCATCAGCCAGAAAATCTGACGCTGGTGGTGCTGTCACGTAACCTGCCGCAGTTGGGTATTGCCAACCTTCGCGTGCGTGACCAACTGCTGGAAATTGGCAGCCAACAGCTGTCGTTTACTCATGCAGAAACCAAACAGTTCTTCGACTGCCGCTTAGCCGCGCCGATTGAGGCCGCAGAAAGCAGCCGTCTGTGCGATGACGTTGCCGGCTGGGCCACCGCGCTTCAGCTGATTGCGCTCTCCGCACGTCAGCGTAACAACGCCACGCAGCACTCCGCGCGTCGTCTGGCAGGCATTAACGCCAGCCACCTGTCCGATTATCTGGTGGATGAAGTGCTGGATAACGTTGATCCACAGACCCGCAACTTCCTGCTGAAAAGCTCGCTGCTACGTTCAATGAACGACTCGCTGATCGCCCGGGTAACCGGTGAAGAGAATGGTCAGATGCGTCTGGAGGAAATTGAGCGTCAGGGGCTGTTTGTGCAGCGCATGGATAATTCCGGCGAGTGGTTCAACTACCACCCGCTGTTTTGTAGTTTCCTGCGCCAACGCTGCCAGTGGGAACTGGCCGCCGAGCTGCCGGACATTCACCGCGCGGCGGCGGAAAGCTGGATGGCGCAAGGCTTCCCAAGCGAAGCCATTCATCACGCGCTGGCGGCGGGCGACCCAACCATGCTGCGCGACATTCTGCTCAACCACGCCTGGGGCCTGTTCCACCATAGCGAACTGGCTCTACTGGAAGAGTCACTCTCGGCTCTGCCGTGGGAAAGCCTGCTGGAGAACCCGCGCCTGGTGTTGCTGCAAGCCTGGCTGATGCAGAGCCAGCACCGCTACAGCGAAGTCAACACCCTGCTGGCCCGCGCCGAGCAGGAGATGACCTTTGAAATGGACTCCTCCCTGCACGGCGATTTCAACGCCCTTCGCGCCCAGGTGGCGATTAACGACGGTGACCAGGACGAAGCGGAACGCCTGTCTACGGTCGCACTCGAAGAGCTGCCGCTGGCGAACTTTTATAGCCGCATCGTTGCCACCTCGGTACACGGTGAGGTGCTGCACTGCAAAGGTCTGCTGAGCCAGTCTATTGCCGTGATGCAGCAAACCGAACAGATGGCGCGCCGCCATGATATCTGGCATTACGCGCTGTGGAGCCTTATCCAGCAAAGCGAAATCCTGTTTGCTCAGGGCTTCCTGCAGGCCGCGTGGGAGTGTCAGGAAAAAGGCTTCCAGCTGATCCACGAGCAGCATCTTGAACAGCTGCCAATGCATGAATTCCTGCTGCGCATCCGCGCGCAGCTGCTGTGGGCCTGGGCGCGTCTCGATGAAGCCGAAACCGCTGCACGTACCGGTATCGAAGTGTTGAGCGGCTTCCAGCCGCAGCAGCAGCTCCAGTGTCTAACGCTACAGGTACAGTGCTCGCTGGCGCGCGGCGACCTGGATAATGCCCGCAATCACCTGAACCGCCTTGAAAACCTGCTCGGTAACGGCGCTTACCACAGCGATTGGGTCTCCAACGCCGATAAAGTACGGGTCATTTACTGGCAGATGGTTGGCGACAAAAAAGCGGCGGCTAACTGGCTGCGCCATACGCCAAAGCCGGAGTTTGCCAATAACCACTTCCTGCAGGGCCAGTGGCGTAACATCGCCCGTGCGCAGATCCTGCTTGGCGAGTTCGACTCCGCCGAGATGGTGCTGGAAGAGTTAAACGAGAATGCGCGCGCGCTGCGCTTAATGAGCGATCTCAACCGCAACCTGCTGCTGCTCAACCAGCTGCACTGGCAGGCGGGTAACAAGAATGAAGCCCAGCGCGTACTGCTGGAAGCGTTGCAGCTTGCTAACCGCACCGGGTTTATCAGTCACTTCGTGATTGAAGGTGAAGCGATGGCGCAGCAGCTACGTCAGCTAATTCAGCTCAATACGCTGCCGGAGCTCGACCAGCACCGCGCCCAGCGCATTCTGCGTGAGATTAATCAGCACCACCGTCACAAGTTTGCCCACTTCGATGAAAGCTTCGTCGAACGCCTGCTGAATCACCCGGAAGTGCCGGAGCTTATCCGCACCAGCCCGCTCACCCAGCGTGAGTGGCAGGTTCTAGGGCTTATCTACTCGGGCTACAGCAACGAGCAGATTGCCGGCGAGCTGGATGTGGCGGCAACCACCATCAAAACGCATATCCGCAACCTCTATCAGAAGCTCGGCGTGGCGCACCGTCAGGACGCGGTACAGCACGCGCAAAATCTGCTAAAGATGATGGGCTACGGCGTGTAATTTGTGCCTGATGGCGCGGCGCTTATCGGGCCTACATACGTTGTAGCCCCGATAAGACGTGGCTTACATCAAATAGCAAAGAGATAGCTGCGTCACATTAGAGAATTAACATAAGCCCAAAGTGAAAAATTAGAATACTCAGGCTGAAGGCCACCTTTTATAAATAGTGTCGTATGTTGGCACGTAATAATAAAAGGTGACCCTATGTCGGCATTAACCGAAAAAATCAGAAACAAAGAGAAGTTTGGATTTGGTCTGGGCGATGCCGCCAGCCATATCGTATTCGACTCTTCCGTTGCCATTCTTGCTTATTTCTATACGAATATCTATGGATTACCCCCGGCGGTAATGGGGACATTATTTTTAGTTGTCAGGGTATTGGACGCCATTACCGACCCGATTATGGGCGCAATTGCTGACCAGACCAAAAGCCGCTGGGGCCGTTTCCGCCCATGGTTGCTGATTATTTGCGTTCCGTTTGCCGTTAGCTGCGTACTGGTATATTCCACGCCAAACTTCGAACAAACCGGGAAAATTGTCTACGCCGTTATTGCCTATATATTTATGACCCTTATGTATACGGCAATTAATATTCCATACTGCTCGCTGGGCGCGGCTATTACCGCAGACCCACGAGAAAACCTCTCCCTGCAATCCTGGCGCTTTGCCGTCGCGCCAATTGGCGGCGCAATGGGTACCGCGCTAATCCTACCGCTGGCAGACCTGATTGCTCCCGGCGACAGAGCGACCGGTATGCAGTGGGCGATGGGGATTTTCGGCGTTATCGGCTGCATCATGTTCCTGATCTGCTTTATGACCACCCGCGAACGTATTACGCCGGTGAAAGAGGAGAACCTGAACATTTTGCGCGATGTGCGCATTCTGATGAAAAACGATCAGTGGTGCGTGCTGTCGGTATATAACCTGGCAATGCTCTGTGGCGTCGTGGTTCGCGGTAGCCTGCTGGTTTATTTCGTACAATATATTTTGCAACAAGGCAGCAGCGTTATTTCCATTTTTATGCTAGCCACCACTATTGCCGCCGTCGTTGGCAGCCTGATGGCAAAATATATTGGCTCGTGGATGTGTAAAATCCGCGCCTCGGTGTGGGTTAATATCCTCAGCGCGTTATTTGGTTTGCTGTTCCTTGTACTGCCAACAGAATACTGGATGCCCGCGTTTATCGTCCACGTCGTCCTTAATATTCTTCAGGGCATTAACGCTCCGCTGCAGTGGTCCATGATTACCGATGCAAATAACTATGGTGAATGGAAAACCCAGCGTCGTATTACCGGCATGAACGTGGCCGCAAATATCTTTATTATCAAACTGGGCGTCGCCATCGGCGGTGCGCTGACCGGCTGGGGCCTGGCGTTCTATGGGTATCAGGCGGGGGTTGAGCAACAATCAGCGGAAGCCATCCGCGGGGTATTAATCCTGTTTACGGTACTACCGGCCATCTTCTATCTGATTACCGCTATCTCTATCCGCTACTACCGCCTGACGGAAGACCGCATGAACCATATCGTGGCCGATCTCAGCGAAGGTAAATTCCAGCAGCAAATGTCTTAAAATATAGCCCGGCGTCACGTCGGTACAAACCGGAAACATAGGTAACACTTTAGACCGGATACATGGGTAACAGTTATAACTGGCATAGAAGAGGAGACTCGCTATGCCCTGGACTGAGACCCGACCTATGCAACGCCT
>NZ_CABTJS010000077.1:0-4567 GCF_902485085.1 uncultured Kluyvera sp. | reverse complement strand
GTCTCAGTCCAGGGCATAGCGAGTCTCCTCTTCTATGCCAGTTATAACTGTTACCCATGTATCCGGTCTAAAGTGTTACCTATGTTTCCGGTTTGTACCTTCGCTTGGCCGGGCTACAATTGGTGTTATAGCCGCCGCAACAACCGCGCCGGATTCCCGGCGTACACCCCTTTTTCCTCAATAGAGCGGGTCACCACGCTGCCCGCGCCAATCACCACGCCATCGCAAATTGACACGGCCAGAATGGTCGCGCCGCTGCCAATAGAAACGTGATTGCCAATCGTAATACGCCCCCAGCTCTCGCGGTCGGCGTTGGGCTTACCCTCGCGGAACATATCGTTGGCAAACATGACCCCGTGGCCGATAAAGCAGTCGCGCCCGACGGTGACGTATTCGCAGATAAAGGTGTGCGACTGGATTTTGCTGTTGCCGCCAATCTGCGTATTGCCCTGAATCTCCACGAACGGGCCAATAAACACGTTATCGCCGAGCGTGCAGTCATAGAGGTTAGCGGGTTCGTAGATAACCACATTTTCCCCGCAGATAACGTTGCGCGTGGCAACCTGGCGAATGTTGAGCATGTGCCGTCTACTCCTGATGATAAACAGACGTTGATTGTGCCAGCAGGCCACGCTGAGAGGTAAGAAAATAAGAGGAAAGTGTGCAGTGATCCCGAGTTTAAGAGGATGCAGCGTTCTTCTCTAAGCGCTGGATATGAGTCAGCAGGCGAGTTATGGCGCTTCAGGATGGGTAAAAAAAGTAGATCTGGATCACATTTTTGCGTTATACAAAGAGCTCGGCCCAGAGAAAGAGGTGCTAGCCATGACGTCATTATCTCGTCCCCGCGTTGAGTTTATCTCCACCATTTTGCAGACCGTGCTGAACCTGGGTCTGCTCAGTCTTGGCCTGATCCTGGTGGTTTTCCTCGGTAAAGAGACGCTGCATCTGGCGGACGTGCTGTTCGCCCCTGAGAGCACCAGCAAGTACGAGCTGGTGGAAGGGCTGGTTGTCTACTTCCTCTATTTTGAGTTTATTGCCTTGATTGTGAAGTACTTCCAGTCGGGCTTTCACTTCCCGCTGCGTTACTTTGTCTATATCGGCATCACGGCGATTGTGCGGCTGATTATCGTTGACCATAAATCACCGCTGGACGTGCTGATTTACTCCGCCGCTATTTTGCTGTTGGTGATTACGCTGTGGCTGTGCAACTCGAAGCGGCTGAAGCGGGAGTAAGTAGCCCGATGGCGACCTGTGGCAAAAAAAAGGGCGCTCCAGAGGAGCGCCAAACAGTCACAAGTTAGGGTACGTTCAAGTTGAGGATAATAGCAGTGGCATTGCTGATGAAAATTAGCCCTTCACGCCCCCGGCCGTCAGGCCGTTTACCAGCCAGCGCTGTGCCAGCAGGAAGACCACGGTAATCGGAATGGCGGAAAGTACGGCCGCGGCGGCAAAGTCGCCCCACAGGTAGTTTTGCGGGTTGAGGTATTGCTGCATCCCAACGGCCAGGGTGTAGCTGTTCACATCACGCAGCAGCAGCGATGCAACCGGAACTTCGGTGATAGCGGCGATAAACGACAGGATAAACACCACCGCCAGAATCGGCACCGACAGCGGCAGCAGAACCAGACGGAATGCCTGCCACGGGGTAGCGCCATCCAGCGCCGCCGCTTCTTCCAGAGAACCATCAATCGTTTCGAAGTAGCCTTTAATCGTCCAGACGTGCAGCGCGATACCGCCGAGGTAGGCGAAGATAACGCCGCCGTGGGTGTTCAGACCGATAAACGGAACGTACTGGCCCAGACGGTCAAACAATGCGTACAGGGCAACCAGTGACAGCACCGCCGGGAACATCTGGAAAATCAGCATGCCTTTGAGCAGCGTGGCTTTGCCCGGGAAGCGCATACGGGCGAAAGCGTAGGCGCAGGTGGTGGAAAGTGCGACGATACCAATGGCGGTGATGCCGGCGATTTTCACCGAGTTCCAAAGCCACAGCAGTACCGGGAACGGTGGTGGCGTCACGCGGCCATCGGCGTGTTCAACGCTGAAGCCGAGCGCCAGCTTCCAGTGTTCCCAGGAGATAGTGTCTGGGATCAGGCTGCCGGTGGCGAAGTTACCTTCGCGCAGTGAAATCGCGATAACCATCAGCAGCGGGAACATTATCGCCGCAATGAAGATCAGTAGCAGAAGGTGCGTGGTAAAGAGACGCAGTTTCTGAGATTTGGGTTGTACCATAGCCATGTTCGAGTCTCCCTTAATCAAACTTCATGCGCGTGGCTTTCAGGTTCACTATCGCAAGCGCACCGACCAGCAGGAAGATAAGCGTCGCAATCGCAGCCGCCAGACCGAAGTCCTGTCCGCCGCCGCCTTCGAAGGCGATACGGTAGGTATAGCTTACGAGCAGGTCGGTATAACCAGCTGGCGTGGTGGTGCCAAGCCTGTCCGGGCCGCCGTTGGTCAACAGTTGAATCAGCACGAAGTTGTTAAAGTTAAAGGCGAAGCTGGCGATCATCAGCGGCGTGAGCGGCTTAATCAGCAGCGGGAACGTAATCTTAAAGAAGTTCTGGAACGGGCCTGCGCCATCCATTGCCGAGGCTTCATACAGGTCGTCCGGAATCGCTTTCAGCAGGCCCATGCACAGGATCATCATGTACGGGTAGCCAAGCCAGGTGTTGACGATAACAATCATCGAACGAGCGGTGGTCGGGTCGCTGAACCAGGCCGGTTTGATACCGAACAGCGCGCTCAGCATCATGTTGATTTCACCAAAGCTCTGGTTGAACAGCCCTTTGAAAATCAGAATCGAGATAAACGACGGTACGGCGTACGGCAGAATTAACAGCACGCGGTAAATGGCTTTGCCCTTCAGCGATTCCCACTGTACGAGGCAGGCCAGCACCATGCCGACGGCGACGGTGAGGATAACGGTCAGCACCGAGAAGACCACCGTCCAGACGAAGATAGCGAAGAACGGCTTCTGGATACCTTCATCGGTAAAGACGCGGGTAAAGTTGTCCCAGCCGATGCTCACGGTGTAGCCCGGGCTCAGCTTCTCGTCGCCCCAGGAACCGTCGGCGTTGACCGTCTGGTAGAAACCGATGTCGTTGTTAGGACGGTATTTCACGCCGCTCTGGTTGTTGGTCAGCAGGCCGTCATCGGCCAGCGTGTAGAGCGGCTGAGTGCCAGAGAACTGACGCAGCGAGCTCATGGTGACTTTGCTTTCATCCGGCAACACGGCGGTCAGCTGGTTCAGCGCCTGACGGTTCTGGGTGATCACGCGAAGCTGTGCGTGCTCGCCGCTCGGCAGCGCTTCAGTCTCTTTCAACAGCAGCTTCTGCTCGCCGCCAATCTTAAAGTTGTCGGAAAGATAATTTTTGCCGGTCTCGCCGTCGGTGAGGGCAAGCTGCCACTCATCACCCGCCGGGAAGAGGCTGAAGTTGTAGGTTTTGCCCGCCTGGTAAGAGCGGTCCATCAGCACCTGCTGAGCGCGCTCAAAGGTAAGCTGGTTGGTACTGCTGTAGTTGGTAAAAGCGATGGCGATGGTACAAATCAGTGGGAACAGGACGAACAGTCCCATCCCGGCCATGCCAGGGTAAACGTAGCGCCAGGCGTAGGTTTTACGGTTGGCGAAAATATACAGGCCCGCTGAACTTAAAATCAGCGTCATGATGGCGAACAGGTACTCCCCTTGTGCGTACATTAAAACTACAAGGTAACCCACCAGCAAGCCCAGCAGACCAACCACTGACCACTTCAGCGTGTCGCTTTGCCACCAATGTTTCTTTTTAATGACATCCATGGGGATCTTCCTCTACAGCGTTGAAACTTCCTGGCCGGAGATGTGCCTGATGGCGCTGCGCTTATCAGGCCTACGGTGTGTTGTAGGCCGGATAAGGCATTTATGCCGCCATCCGGCACAGGCTCAGCGGCATTACTTGGTGATACGACCCTGCGCGTCCTTCAGCGCGGCATCGACGGTCTGACGACCGCTAGCGGCGTTGATGACCGCGGTACGAACGGCATACCAGAATGCAGACATCTGTGGGATGTTCGGCATGATTTCGCCTTTCTGGGCGTTATCCATGGTGGCCGCAATGCGTGGGTCTTTCGCTAACTGATCCTGGAAGGATTTCAGCGCCACGGCGCCCAGCGGCTTGTCCTTGTTTACTTCATCCAGACCCTGGTCGGTCAGCAGGTAGTTTTCGAGGAACTCTTTCGCCAGCTCTTTGTTCGGGCTTGCGGCATTGATACCGGCGCTCAGTACACCAACGAACGGTTTAGACGGCTTGCCTTTGAAGGTTGGCAGTAGCGTTACGCCGTAGTTGATTTTGCTCTTGTCGATGTTGGACCACGCCCACGGGCCGTTGATGGTCATCGCCGTTTCACCCTTGTTGAAGGCCGCTTCTGCGATGGAGTAGTCGGTATCCGCGTTCATGTGTTTGTTCTTGATAAGGTCAACCAGGAAGGTCAGACCCGCTTTCGCGCCAGCGTTGTCCACGCCCACGTCTTTCACGTCATATTTGCCGTTTTCAAACTTGAACGCGTAACCGCCGTCGGCAGCAATCAGCGG